>CAMOIK010000135.1 GCA_946615875.1 uncultured Verrucomicrobiota bacterium
CTTCGCACGACACCATCTCGCCCCACAGGTCTTCGGCCCCCGCCGTGTTCAGCGGATGGCGATACAGGTCTTCAATGGCGACGCGCCGGTATTCTATAGGAACGGGCTTGGCGGCTCCGGCGCGCGCCGGGCTTGGCCAGCCTCGCCTTCTGCACGCGCCGCGTGGTGGAGTTTTCCCGCGTTTCGCCGTCGAGCACGTCTATCTCTTCGCCGACTTTGAGGAGGGATGCGTCGCGCCTGTCGCGCATCTGCACGCGCCATACGCCGGAGCCGTCCGCGGCCCGCATGAAGAAGTAGTCGTCGATCGACCTGTGGAATGTGACGACGCCGCTGAACGGCATGGCGTGCGTGGAATGCTGCTTGTAGCCTTCCGCAGCCGCCGACGCGGCGATGGCCAGCGCCGCCGCCAACAATGTCAATCTCGTCTTCATGCTCGCATTATACCATATTTGCGGCGTAGCGTGGCCGCGCCGCCGCGTCCTCTCATTGCCTTGCCGAATACTTGTCCGCAGGTCTTCCGTCCTTGAACGCCGTCACCGAGAAGCCCTTTGCCGGCGAGTGCACTATCTCGTCGCGCCGCGAGGCGTTCTTGTGGAGCACCGTGACCTTGACCGCCCCGGGATCTCCCGCGACAGGCTCGCTCTCGACACGGTCGATCATCTCGTCCACTCCCTTGCCGAACGGCTCGTACACGGCGACGAACGGACTTTCCCACGCATCGCCGCGCCGCCTGACCATCAAGGCGGGGCATGGCTTCTCGCGCACTGCGGCGTCGTAGTGCCTGAAGACTTTAGGCGCGTCCATGATGTATAGTTCGTCGGGCCTCCCGGCCGCCCGGCCGGGGCCGCGCGGCATGGCGACGTGCAAGCCCATCGCCACGCCGCCGCCGTATTCGACCGAGCCTTTCCATTCCGAGACGCCTTCCAGCGCCTCTCGGACCGTGAAATACGAATATCCCTTGCCTGACTCCGCGAAGCCGCGAAGCCGCTCCGCAGAGAGCGGAGCCGCCCCCTTGCCCGCCACGCTCCCCTCCGCCCAGTCGCCGAGGCAGTGGAATATGTAGTCGTGGTATTCCGCCTCCCCCTCCACGGCCTTGCTACGGAATATATCGACGTAGTAGCCGGTCCGCTCGCCGCTGCGCACGATCGCCACCGTGCGGCGCTGGCGCGCCTTGACGGCGCCCGCGTCGTAGAGGCTCTCCACAGCGACGAACTGCCTGTGCGGCGACTTGGTCTTGAAAACATCCGCGCCGGCGGCGATGGCTGGCTCGGCCGCCTTCACTTCGAGCGGCATGGGCCGGCGGTCGTCCAGACCAAGACCGTTCACGGCGACGGTGTTGTGCGCCGCCACGTGCCTGTAGTATTCGTGGGTGTCCTTCGACCAGTAGTCGCTGCCCGCCCCGGGGTCTGGCGCGAGGATCTCGCCGCGCCCGTAGAGTTCGATGGCGATGCCGTTCGGGTGCCTGTGCCCCATCTCCTCGGAAAAGCCGGCGAGCGAGAACGCGAGCGCATCCGCCGCTTCGCCGCTCCTTGACGGGTTGCGTTCCAGCACCACAGGGTAGCACGGGGCGTGGGAGACGCGGGAAAGACGCGGCTGCGCGGCGTCCGGCAGTTCCGGCAGATAGAAGAAGAGCGCGATGTCGTCGTTGAGCGTCCTCCCTCCCGCCAGGCGTATGAGGCCGGCGCATTGCGCCAGCAGCCCGTCGTCGCCCTTGGCCTTGGCGTAGGCGGCCATGAGCTCCAGCTGGTCGGTGAAGATGCGGTGGTACGTGGAGTCGCCGATGTTGGTTATGTAGCCGTTGGGGAAGACCATCTGCGGCATCGCGCGCGACGCCTTCAGCATCAGCGGGTCGCGCGAGAGCAGGTCGAGGCCGCCGCGCCAGTAGATGAAGGCGAACTTCACCAGTTGCGCGATGGACCCCTGCCCGTAGCCGCCGGGCGCCTCCGGCCACATCCCCGTCGCCTCCTCTATGTTGGCGCGGAGCACGTCGCGGTATGCTCCGTGCCGCTGCGTGGTGGGGCCGTTCACGAGCGCCCTGACGTAGTGCCGCCGCCCCTTGCCGTCCGCGTATTCGCCGTCGTCGTCTAGCGCGAGCGCGTAGAGCATGGCGGACTGCTGCTCGTTCAGGTTCCAGTTGCCCATCAGCCCGCCGCCGCGCGTGAGTTTGTTGTCTATGAACTTCTCGAAGAAGACGTGGAAGCGCTCCAGCGCCCACTCTCGCCCTTCGTCCACCTTGGTCACGTTGAAGTATTTGCCGTGGAAATAGTCGTATAGCAGGTCCCAGACGAGAGGTATCGCCCAGTAGTGGCGCGTGTCGCCCAGCGTCTCCCAGGAAAGGAAGCCGTTGTTGCCGTCGGCGCGGTCGGGGTTCAGCTGCTCCTGCTGGGAGCCGCCGCGCACCAGCGTCCATACGATGTCGGCGGCGAACCGGGCGTGGCGCTCGTCTCCTTCCAGCGAGTATATTATCGCCGACTTGTAGGCGAGGGAAAGAAGCTCGCCGTTGATCTGCTCCGCCGCCTGGCCGGTGCGCTCGAACGGGACGCTCGCGCCGTCCGGCGAGCGCAGCGTGCCGTCGGAGCGCGGCGGGTTGCGCTCCCAGCCGCCTGTCTTGTCCGCGCCTGCCCAGCTGCGGGCGTAGGCCACGCGGATCGTCGGATACTTCGCGTTGCCTTCGCGCCGCGTGGTGAAGTTGCCGTCCGTGAAGAAGCGCGTGTGGCGCCGCCCCTCCTCCCAGTGCATTTGGAGCCGCGAGACGGCGAAGTCGGGGTCGGCCGCGTGCCGCTCCACTATTCGGTCTGTCTCGCCATGCCACTTCCTGACGATCTCCGCCGCCCACGGCACGGTGCGGACCTTCTCGCGCAGGGCCGGCAGTTCGCTCGCCCTGATATATACTCGCGGGTGCGCGGACGCGAACGCCGTGACGTTCCACAGCATGCAGCAGACAAGGAAGAGTGCGGTGTTCTTCATGCCTCAAATTGTATCAAATACCCCGCCCCCTCCCCATCCCCCATGCGCGGGAGAAAAAGCCAGTCCCCCTAGCCGTCAAGCGTCGGCGTCTTAGGCGGGGCCATGGACTGCCGGCGGGGAATATGGTATAATGCGCACGTTCCCGGCACTTGTCCGGCAGTCTGTCAGGGAGGGGGCGGCGCCTTCCCGGCTGCGGGAGCGGGCACGGGGCACCAAGGATACGGCCATGGACAAGATCGATTTCGTCCAGACTTGGGTCGATGGCGGCGACGTCGCCTGGCGCAAGAGCAGGGGCGACTACGAGGCGCAGGCGACCGACATGTCGCGGACTGACGCGGACGCCAATGCCGAAAGCCGCTATCGCGACAACGGCCTGCTCAAATACTGGTTTCGCGCAGTGGAGAAGTTCACTCCCTGGGTGAACAGGATCTTCCTCGTGACCTGCGGGCAGAAGCCAGGCTGGCTGAACGAAGAATGCCCGCGCCTGTGTTTCGTCGAGCATCGCGACTACATTCCCGCCGAATGGCTGCCGACGTTCCATTCGAACACGATAGAGCTGAACCTCCACCGTCTTGCAGGCCTTTCGGAGCGGTTCGTCCTGTTCAACGACGACATCTTTCCTGTTCGGCCACTGCCGCCGGAGTTCTTTTTCCGAGGCGGGCTGCCGGTCGTGCCGTGCGACCTGGGGATTCCCAGCTGGCTCGGCAACAGCAACATAAGCAGGATTGCGATCAACAACTGCGGAGTCCTCAAGCACAACTTCGACGTGGAGGGATGCGTCTGGCGCAACTGGCGGAAGTTCTTCGACGTGGCGGCGCTGGGACCCGTGCGGGCGGCGAAGAACTTCGCGTCGATCGCGGTGAACCGCACCATGATACAGGGCTGTTTCGGGCATATTGCCCTGCCGCATCTGAAATCGACTCTCGAGGAGATGTGGCGGGTGCGCCCGGACGTGATGGAGCGCACTTCGCGCCACAGGCTCCGCGCCGACGATTGCGTCAACCATTGGCTGGCGGCGGCGTGGAACCTGGCGGCCGGGCGGTTCTACCCGGGCAACGAGAGGCGCATGGGCGCGCATCTCGCGCTTTCAGCGGAGAACCTCGGAAACGTCACTGCGGCGATCCGCGGTCAGGCGTATCCGCAGATATGTTTGAGCGACAAATACGCCGAGGCGGACATGGAGACGTGCTTCCGGGCCGTGGGCGAGGCGTTAGAAGAACTTCTGCCGGAGAAATCGGCGTTCGAGAAGTAGTCCGGCGCCGCGCCGTTCAGCGGATCCTGTCCCTCGCCGCGACGAGAGGGTTGTAGAGGAACTTGAAGAACGCGTCCGCGAGCCAGCCCAGCGACGGATGCCTGACGAGCAGCTTCACGAACATCCCCGCGATCTTGCGTGGCGTGGTGGACGCCGCCGTCAGCAGGTCGAAGTCGCCAAAGCCGTCGGCGAACGCCTTTGCCAGCGATTCCCGTCTGCGGCTTCGCGGCACTTTCGCGATGGCGCGCGGCGAAAACCACTTGTAGCAGACCCATGTGAGCCAGTGCCGGGCCCAAAGCGAGGATATCCTGCGGTCGAAACCTTTCTCGGCGCTCACGGTCGCGTGGAAGCGCATAAGCGACTTGAGGATTTTCGCCAGATCGTCGAAAAAGTAGTCAAGCCCCCTCGCGGCAGGAATATCCCCAGTTTTTGACCCCTGAAATGAGTCGGATGCCTGATTTTA
>CAMOIK010000136.1 GCA_946615875.1 uncultured Verrucomicrobiota bacterium
CCATGCTCCATATACATGGAACCGCAACGGCAAAGGGCGCATCGTTGCGCTTGTCGCGCGAAAAACAAATGCTGTCGCCGTGGCGCCACCCGCAGCCGCCATTGACTTTTGCCGGAGAATATAGTAAACTATTTTCGTTCCTTCGTCGGGACGCTGTGCCTTGGCGGGGGAGATAATAGATGATCTAGTCATAGGCGGGGAGAAATCCGCCAGCTTTTAGCATCACGCTAACAAGTCGTTCCAGCGAAATACTACCACTATTTCAAAATCGAACGGCATGCGAGCGGAGATGCGCCCGCATGGGGCGTATTCTCTCTCTTTGCGCTCGATTTAAGCCTGTGGTAGGGCTTCGCTGGAGTGCATGGAGAAGAAAGTGCGCTCCTTTTCCATGCATCCGGCACGGGGCTTGGCGACACCACGGAGAGCGGCAAGGAGGGTGGCGGAAATGGACGGAAAGACGGTGCTTGCCATGACGCTGCTCGCGGGAGTTGCAGCCATGGCAAATACGGTTGCGCTACAGAAGGCGAAAAAGGCGAAGAACGACGAGTTCTACACGCAATACGCCGACATACAGACGGAGGTGAACGCATACCTCCAATACGATCCGGACACGTTTCGGGACAAGACGGTGCTGCTGCCGTGCGACGACCCGGAGAGCAGCAACTTCACTCGCTTCTTCGCCGAGAACTTCACTGCGCTCGGTCTGAAGAAGCTCATCTCCACCAGCTACGCGCCGCAAGCGAAGAAGGATAGATACAGTCTTGAACTCTTCGATTGTGCGAACGGGGGCGAAATCGATCCAGCCCACGGGCGGATGCTAATCCTCGACCACGACGTGAATGGCGACGGCAAGATCGACTTCGACGATCTTGAGTGGTGGTATCTGAAAGGAGACGGAGATTTCAGGGGCGCCGAGGTGAAGAAGTTTCGCGACGCCGCCGACATCATCGTCACAAATCCTCCGTTCTCCCTTTTCCGGGAGTTCCTGAAGTGGATAGTCGAAGCCGACAAGAAGTTCTTGATAATCGGCAACATGAACGCGATTACCTACAAGGAGGTGTTTCCGCTGATAAAGGCGAACAAGATGTGGCTCGGTGAAAGCATCCACAGCGGAGACAGGGAGTTCGGAGTGCCAAAGGAATATCCGCTCAACGCGGCTGGGTGGCGCGTCGATGACAAAGGGAACAAGTTCATTCGTGTAAAAGGCGTCAGGTGGTTCACCAATATGGAGCACGGACGCCGCCACCAGCCGCTTGAACTCATGACGATGGCCGACAATGTGAAGTATTCTCGCCACAAGGAAGTGGAAGGCGCCGGATACAAGAAATACGACAACTACGACGCAATCGAGGTGCCGTTCACGGATGCGATTCCGAGCGACTGCGAGGGCATGATGGGCGTTCCGATCTCGTTTCTCGACAAGTATTGCCCTGAACAGTTTGCTATATTGGGGCTGGATCGGTATGTGCCCGACAATCCGCACTACGGACGTCGGTTTACGATTGACGGAACGGAAACGTACGCGCGCATACTCATCCGCCACAGAAAGGACGAAACAAAATGAAAGCGACCCTTCGCACAGACATAACCGTAGGCGACATCTGCAAAGGTTTCTACTACAACACGCTTGAAGGCAAAGGCGTGAACGGCTGGGGCGGGAAGCTGGTCATCCAGCCGGAATACCAGCGCAACTATATCTACGCGAACAACAAGGACGACGTGGCTGTCGTGAATTCGCTGCTGAAGAAATATCCCATAGGGTTGATCTATTTCTTGAAGGTGGCGGAAGACAGGTATGAAGTGCTGGACGGGCAGCAGCGCATCACGAGCTTCGGGCGCTTCGTCACCGGGCAGCTCGATATTCTCGACGAGCACGGAATGCCGCACAAGTTCGATCCCGCGCACCACGCATGGCTGCTCGACAGGCCGCTCACTATCTACATCTGCGAAGGCGAAGGCGACGATCCAGAGGCGGAAATAAAGAGCTGGTTCAAGACGATCAACATCGCCGGAAAGCCCCTCAACGAGCAGGAACTGCTGAATGCGACGTATTCAGGGCCGTTTATCACGGAAGCGAAGGCGGTGTTCAGCAATTCGTCGAACAACAACATGCAGAAGTGGCAGAGGTTCGTCGCGGGAGACCCCAAAAGGCAGGCTGTGCTCGCCGAGGCTTTGAACTGGGTTTCCAAGGGCAGGGCGGCCGAATACCTGAAGGCGCACAGATACGATACCTCCATCACCGAACTCAGGAACTGTTTCGACAGCGTAATCGCCTGGATCGACAGCGTGTTCAAGGACGTGAAGGATGAAATGTGCGGACTTGAATGGGGGCGCCTCTACGAGCAATACCACGCAACGCCATGCGATCCAGACAAGGTATGGGAGCGGGTAGAGGCGCTCTTCGCGGACGCCGACGACAAAAAGATACATAACCGCCGCAACATTTTCGAGTATGTCCTCGGAGGGGAGAAGGATCCGATGCTTTTGAAAGTGAGGATTTTTCCGCCGGAAATCGCGCGCAAGGCCTACAAAATCCAGACGGACGACGCAAAGAGGAAAGGGGTTTCCAATTGTCCGCTTTGCGCCGTCGGCCACGCTGCCAACGCGAGCCGCATCTACGGGCTGAAGGAGATGGAGGCCGACCATGTCACCGCCTGGTCGAAAGGCGGCGATACGTCTGCCGCCAACTGCCAGATGCTGTGCAGGGCGCACAACCGCGCCAAAGGCAACTGTTGAGGTCGCGTCGCCGCCGACCCGGCCAGCTTGCCTTCGCAAACAACAGGCTGAAAAAAAACGAGCGCGGACTGCCCACGGCGCGGGTAAATTTGGTATAATATGCGCCATGAGGAAAGTTGTGCTAGACAAAGGCGTGGTTTTTGGCGGCGGGGCGCTGGTATTCATCGCCGGTCCGTGCGTGATAGAATCGCGCAAGATGGCGATGGATCTCGCGCGCCGTTTGACCGCGCTGGCCAACAAGCTGAATGTCGGTTTCGTTTTCAAGGCGAGCTTCGACAAGGCGAACAGGACGAGCGTCGATTCGTTCCGCGGCCCCGGCATCGACGAAGGCCTGGACATCCTGTCCGAAATCCGCGCTGCGTATGGCGTGCCTGTTTTGACGGATGTTCACGAGCCGTGGCAGTGCGCCCGCGCGGCGCAGGTCTGCGACGTGCTGCAGATACCGGCTTTCCTCGCCCGCCAGACGGATTTGGTCGTCGCCGCCGGCGAGACCGGCGCGGTGGTGAACGTGAAGAAGGGGCAGTTCATGGCGCCCGAGGACATGGCCCAGGTGATACGCAAGATAGAATCCACCGGCAACAGACGAATTGTCCTCTGCGAACGCGGCGCGAGTTTTGGCTACCACAATCTGGTGGCCGACATGCGCAGCCTCCTTATAATGCGCGAGCTCGGCTATCCCGTGGTGATGGATGCCACGCATTCGGTGCAGCGTCCCGGCGGGCTTGGCACGGGGTCGGGAGGCGACGGCAAATATGCGCCGGCGCTGGCCCGTGCGGCCGTCGCCACCGGCGTCGACGGCGTTTTCATGGAGACCCACTTGAATCCGAAGGTGGCGAAGAGCGACGCGGCCAACGCGCTGCGCTTTGCAGACGTCCCGGCGCTCTGGAGAAAACTGATAAAGATACACGAGGTGGTCCGTTCTTGAAGCCGCTCCACAGATTCCGCGCAGTCGGCCTCGCCGTTTGCTCTCTTGTGCTGCTGCCGTTCGCAGCGGCGGCGCAGGCGTTTGACGCGCGCGAGTGGGCGCCGCGTCAGAGGCCGCGCGAGGCGGCTGCGCGCTTCAGCGTCGAGCGCTGGTTCGCTCGCCGCGCCGAGAGGATGGACGAGGCGGCGAGGCTGCGCGCCATATACGGCAAGTGCGTGGAGGCCCTGCGCACCCCCGCCGAGGCCGTCACCGTGCCGGTCGAGAATTACGATGACGGCAGCGTGAAGACGAGCATATTCGCCGCGAAGGCCCAGTTTTTCGTGGAAGACGCGCTGGTGTGGGGCGAGGGCGTGGTGGTGAGCCATTTTTCCGAGAAAGGCGATGAAGTCGTCCGCCTGACGGCGCAGAATTGCGTGGTCGACCGCAAGGCGAAGTGCGGGTGGGCGCAGGGCCATGCCCGTCTAACCTACGGCGGCACCACGGTGGAGGGCGAAGGTGTCTATTTCTCCATAGAAGAGGAGTATGTGATCATCGCGGAAAGTTCGCAAATAGCGACAACCGATTTGAAGCTAGGAGGTCTCAGACTGTGACAATAGCAATAGCAATCTTGTTTGCGCAATCCCTGCTTGGAGAGCTTTCGCAGCCCGCTGGTCGTCATGCGGAGAAGGTCGCCGCGCCTTATGCGCAGGCCAATGCAGAGGCGAACGCAGCCGTCATGGCGGAGGTCGCCCTCGCAGAATCGCAGAATACGCCTGTGCAGACGATCGAGACGCCGCCTGCGTCTGTGGCCGAGGAGGCTGCGCCGGAGCCGCCCGTCGCACCTGCGTCTGCGGCCGAGGAGACTGCGCCGGAGCCGCCCGTCGCACCTGCGTCTGCGGCCGAGGAGACTGCGCCGGAGCCGCCCGTCGCACCTGCGCCTGTGGAAGAGGCTCCGACGCCAGCGGAGCCGCCGCCTCCGCCGCCGATCGAGATGCCGCGCAGCGTCAAGATCACGAGCGAGCGCACC
>CAMOIK010000137.1 GCA_946615875.1 uncultured Verrucomicrobiota bacterium
TGCGCATCGACAGAGGTTTTGATGCCCACCAAAATCTTTTTAGACCAGCACCAAAGCAACAAATGGTGCGCACCATTTCCAAAGGTTCACTGATGGTTAAGGCAAAGTGCACTGATATGTTTCCTATCTACTTCGGATCGCCGTGGATGCGCCTTCAAACTGAATCGCCATGGTCAAGTGCCAGTTTTGTTCGCATTCGTTTCCCCGGAGCACGCCAAACGCCCCCACTTGACGTGTGTGGCGATCAAAAGGGGTCCTGGCACTGCCAACAGTTTTGCGCCACACGAAAGCCGGAAAATATGGTATAATGCGTGCGTCATGAAAACACAAGCATTGAGGAAATTCGCGCTGTCGGTTTCGGTCGGCGCATTGACGTTGGTGCTCGGCGCGGCCGGGTGGATATCCGTTCCTGACGCGCCGGTCTATAAAGGCCCTGTGTGCGACGGCTCGCGCGCCGCGGACGGCACAAGCTGGTTCGCCCGCGAGTTTGTCAATGGCGGTGCTGTAGCGTCCGCGAAATGGACGGTCTCCGGTCTAGGCGTCTTCGAAGTCTTCGTCAATGGTGCAAGGGTAGGCGACGACTTCCTCAAGCCGGGCTTCACCCATAACAAAAAGACGAAATACTCCTTCACCTATGACGTTACGGACCTCCTGCGCCGAGGTGCAGGAGAGAAGAACGTCCTGGCGGCGGAGGTCTCGGCCGGATGGTGGCGCGACAAAATCGTGACGCCCGCAAGCAAGGATCCCGAAGGCGGCTTCGTCGGCTCGAAGAGCGCGTTCCTCGGCGAACTCGAGATAACCTACGCCGACGGACGCCGCGAGACCATCTCCACGGACGCGGAAAACTGGCGTTGCGGCATCGCCGGCTCGGTCGTCCACGCGGCGATCTTCGACGGCGAAGAATATGATGCGCGCGTCAAAGACCCCGTGGGCGGCGAAGGGCTGGCCGAGAAGCCCGAGATCAACACGGAGTTCTGCGGCAGAGTCTTTCCGACGAGCGGCGCCGAAGTGACCCTGCGTCGCGATCTCGCGATGAAGCGCGGTCCGTATTCGCTCAAGAAGGGCGAGACGCTTGTCGTGGACTTCGGACAGAACTCGTCCGCAGTGCCCGAATTCGTGTTCAGCGCCGCGCGCGGAACCGTCCTCACGGCCCTGCCCGCCGAAATGCTTAACGACGCCGACAAGGGCGAGCGCGGGTGCGACGGGCCGAAAGGTTCCGTCTACCGGGCAAATCTTCGCATTCCAGATGAAGGAATGCGTGTGGTCTACACATTCTCCGGCGAAGGGGTCGAGCGGTATATGCCGCGTTTCACGTTCTTCGGCTACCGCTACATTTCCATCACGGCGACGGACGACGTGGAGATTGAAAGCGTCGCTTCTATTCCCGTGACCTCCATCAAGAAGGAAATGGAGCTCGGCTCGCTCGAGACTGGCGACGAGAGCGTGAACCGCTTCATCAAGAACGTCTATTGGGGGCAGCTCTCGAACTACCTCAGCGTCCCGACCGACTGCCCGCAGCGCAACGAGCGCCTCGGCTGGATGGCCGATACGCAGGTCTTCTGCGAGGCTGGCGCGTTCAACGCCGACACGCGCAGCTTCTTCCGCAAGTTCACGCGCGACATGCGGGACTCGATGTCCGAAGACGGCGGTTACCCCGCGGTCGCCCCGTTCGCGCAGTACGGCAATGAAAAGTTCTCCCTCGGCTGGGCCGACGCTGGAGTGATAGTCCCGTGGACGATATGGCGCCAGTTCGGCGACGAGTCGATCGTCCGCGAGAACTGGGCCGCGATGTCGAAGTTCGTGCGCCGTCTGGACGAGACCCGCTACGACTTCGAAGACAAGCTTCACTATATCTACGCGGACTGGCTTTCTTACGAGACGTTCGAGACGTGCGGCAACAAGTTCGGGTCGTGGAAGACGAAGTGGCGGAAAGATCCCGACGCCATGAACTACCGCCGCTACCTCGCCGCGTGCTACTGGCTCTATGACGCGCGCCTCATGGCGGAGATGGGAAGGGCGATAGGCAAGGCCGACGAGGCCGCGTGGTTCGACGGCAGCGCCGCCCGCGCCCTCGCGTACATCCGCGGGCGCTTCCTGGAGCCTGACGGACTGCTGCTCAAGCCCATGCGCCATTTGCAGACCGCTTGCGTGTTCGCGCTGAAGCACGGCATCGTGGAAGGGGCTGCGCGCGCGGCGACCAAGGAACTGCTGCTCAAGTCCATACGCGAGCACGGCGACTGCCTCCAGACCGGCTTCCTCGGCACAAGCTTCATCATGGACGCGCTCACGGAATGCGGCGCCGTCGATACGGCCTACACGCTGCTTCTCCAGCACAAGAATCCGAGCTGGCTATACTCCGTCGATCAGGGCGCGACGACGGTCTGGGAGCGCTGGAACAGCTACACCAAGGCCGACGGGTTCGGGCCTGTCGGGATGAACTCCTTCAACCACTACGCCTACGGCGCGGTGCTGGCCTGGATGTACCGCACGGCGGCGGGCATAGCTCCTGACTTCCGCGACCCCGCCAAACCCGTGATCGTGATGGCTCCCAAGCCCGACCGCCGCCTGGGATGGGTGAGGGCCGAATACAAGACGCCCGCCGGCCTCGCGGAGAGCTCGTGGCTCTACGACGGCGACGACTGGATATGGACTTTCAGGGTGCCGGCCGGCGCCACCGCGCTCGTCACGGTGCCGGGCGACGGTTTCTCAAGGACGTTCGAGCCTGGCGTCTATTCCCTGCGGCGCGTCCTGCGCGACTAGGCGTGCGCCTCCGCACGGCGCGCTGCGCCGGGCGGCTAGAAGTCGGAGGAGTCGCATACGAGCGACTCCATTATGTAGTCCTTGCGCTCGGGCGTGTTGTTGCCCATGTAGAACTTGATCGTCTTCTCGACGTCGATGTCGTCCGTGCAGGTTACTGGAGTGAGGCGCATGTCTTCGCCGATGAAGTCCTTGAACTCCTTGGAGTTTAGTTCCCCAAGCCCCTTGAAGCGGGTCGTTTCGCAGCCGCGTCCGCATTTGGACTGCGCCTTGAGCTTCTCCTCTTCGGAGAAGCAGTAGTACTGCTCCTTCTTGTTGCGGACGCGGAACAGCGGCGTCTCCAGTATGAAGACGCGTCCGTCGGTGATCAGTTGCCTGTAGAAGCGCATGAAGAACGTGGATAGCAGCATCCTGATGTGGAGGCCGTCGACGTCGGCGTCGGTCGCGAAGATGATTTTGGAGTAGCGCAGCCTGTCTAGCGACTCTTCGATGTCCAGGGTCTTGATGAGGTTGAAGAACTCCTCGTTGCGGTAGAGCACGTCCTTGTTGAGACCGAACGTGTTCAGGGGTTTGCCGCGCAGGAAGAACACTGCCTGGTTCATGGCGTCGCGGGCGAGGCCGAGCGTGCCGCCCGCCGACTGTCCCTCGGTGAGGAATATCATGGTGTCGTCGCCTTCCGGCCGCCCGGTCTTCTTGTTTATGCGGTCGAGCCGCAGGTGGTTCTTGCAGTCTTTCAGCTGCGGCACCCGCACGGATACGGCCTGGGTGCGCTCGCGCGCCTGCTTCTTTATGGTGTTGAGCTGCGAGCGTATCTTGCCTGTCTCCTCAATCTTGGCGATGAGCTTGTCCGTCTCTGCCGGCGAGCGGTGCAGCACGGCCTCTATCTCCTTGCGCATCTCGGCGACGAGCTCGGCGCGGATGTCGTTCATGACGAACTTTATTTTCGTCTGCCCCTCGAACACCGGATTCATGATGCGGACGGCCACGGCGCCGATCAGACCGTCGCGGATGTCGTCGCCGTCGAACTTCTTCTTCGGGTCGTAGTCGTTGAGCGCCTTGGTGAGCGCCTCCTTGAACGCGGTGAGGTGGGTTCCGCCGTCGGTCGTGTATTGCCCGTTTACGAAGGAGTGGTATTCTTCTCCGAAGCGGTTGGTGTGGGTGAAGATGATCTCCAGGTTCTTCGTCTTGACGTGGAAAGGGGCGTAGAGTTTCTCGAACTGCGCTTCGTCGGCCACCAGGTCGGCGAGTCCGCGCTCCGAGCAGATGGGCTGGCCGTTCAGCACGATCGTCAGCCCTGCGTTCACGTAGCAGTACATCTTCATCCGCCGCATCACGTGCTCTTCGCGCACCTTGAAGTTCTTGAGCACCTTGACGTCCGGCCTGTAGCGGATGTAGGTGCCGTTGGGTTCGCGCTTCTCGCACTTGCCTCGCTTCTTCGAGACGAGCCTGCCCGCCTCGAAGCGCGCCTCCGAGAACTCCCCGCCGCGGAACGAGCGCACC
This sequence comes from uncultured Verrucomicrobiota bacterium, assembly GCA_946615875.1. Classification (GTDB taxonomy): domain Bacteria; phylum Verrucomicrobiota; class Kiritimatiellia; order RFP12; family UBA1067; genus UBA1067. The sequence continues at coordinate 4,258 of CAMOIK010000137.1, forward strand.
TCGAAGAACTCCGACAGCGCGTTCACGGCTTTCGTGCCGACGCCGTTCATGCCGGCGGAGAACTGGAAGTTCTTGTTGTCGAACTTGCCGCCGGTGTTCATCTGGCTGACGCAGTCCACCACCTTCTCCAGGGGGATGCCGCGCCCGTAGTCGCGCACGCTCGTCTCGCCGGTCGTGTAATCGACGGTCACGTCTATCTTCTTGCCGTTGCCCATCACGAACTCGTCGATGGAGTTGTCGATGACCTCCTTCATCAGTATGTAGATGCAGTCGTGGTACATTGCGCCCGTCCCGGGCTCGCCCACGTACATGCCTGGTCTCAGCCGGATGTGCTCTACGGGGTCGAGGTGGATGATGTCGTCTGCGGAATAGTTGGCCATTGAGAAGCTTGAG
>CAMOIK010000138.1 GCA_946615875.1 uncultured Verrucomicrobiota bacterium
TATTTGATTGACCGCGACGGCGTCGGCGGCGGCATGGAATACATCCGCAGAAAGATCGCGGGCCGCCCTGGCGACGAATGCCGCGTCTTCTTCTCGGAACGCGGCGAGTGCAACGCGGCGGCGATGAACGCATGGGGCGCGGAGGAAATCCACGCCAACCACCTGAAGGCGCTGCTCCAGCTCTTCCGCAACCCCTTCGAGAAGCCGCGCGGCCGCGTCGTCTTCACCGTGCACGGCATCCACCTGCGCAAATACGACTTCCTGCCTAAGACGCCCGCGAACCGCCTCAAGCGCTTCCTGCGCCTGGCGCTGGAACGCCGTCTCTACGCGAAGTGCCACAGGATAATCGCGCTCACCGAGACCGACGCCGCCGACATCGCCCGCCTCTACGGCTCCGGGCTGCACATCTCGGTCGAGCCGAACTCCGTGGCGGACGCCGACTTCCCTCCGCCGCGAAACCTGCGCTACGGGCAGGACGAGTTCGCGTTCGTCTGCATCGCGCGCTTCGATTTCCAGAAGGGGCAGGACCTGCTGGTGAAGGCGATCGCCCTCGCCCAGGACGCCCTGCGGCGCGACGGCATGCGCACCCTCGCGATTGGCGCGGGCGCCACGTTCGACGAAGTCCGCCGCATGGCCGAGCGCGAAGGCGTGGCCGACCTGGTGGAGTTCGCAGGCGAAATCCCCGGCGCCGGCGCCTACATGACCTGCGGCAGGACTCTCGTCTCGCCGAGCCGCTGGGAGGGGATGCCATATCTGCTGCTGGAGGCGGCGGCGAGGAACCGCAGCGTGATCGCGACGGACTGCCCCGGGAACCGCGAGGCGCTGGCCGGGCATCCCGACGCGACGCTCGTCAAGAACAACGACGCCGCGGCGCTGGCCGCGGCGCTGGCCGGGCGCTGCCGCCTCACGCGCGGGGATGCGCCTTCGCAAACTCGTCCTTGAGCCGCTCCACCGAAACGTGGGTGTATATCTGCGTGGTGGAGAGAGAAGCGTGGCCCAGCATCTCCTGCACGCTTCTCAGGTCCGCCCCTGCGTCCAGAAGATGGGTGGCGAAACTGTGGCGCAGCTTGTGCGGCGTGAGATCCGCCGAAAGCCCCGTCTCCGCGAGATAGCGCTTCATCCTCCGCTCCACGAACCGAGGGGAGAGCGGCGCGAAATGGTCGCTCAGGAAGACGGGCGACTCGGCGTCCGCCAGATCGCTGCGCCGCGCCGCGATCGCGTCGTGGAGGCGGCGCAGAGCGGCGATGCACGGCGCGCCGAGGATGACGAGCCTCTCCTTGGCCCCCTTGCCGGTCACCACCACGCCGCCGCGCACGAAATCCAGCTCGCCCCATTTCACCGCCACGGCCTCGCCTATGCGGCATCCCGTGGAATACAGGAACTCGAATATAGCGGCGTCGCGGAAGGCCGAATACCTCTCCGCCAGTCCGTCCTTCATGTCCTTCAAGGGCTGCTCCAGGAAGCGCCTGGCCTCCTCGACCGACATCACCTTCGGCAGGGTCTTGGGCTGGCGCGGACCGTGCAGCGGCGAGAATGGATTGGACTTCACCGCGCCCTCTCGCACAAGGAAGCGGAAGAACGTGCGCACGGCCGCGAGCTTGCGCCTCACCGTCGTCGCGCGCGCGCCCGACTTGGCGTGCAGCCGCAGATACGCGCGCGCGTCCTGCTCGCCCGTCTCCCACCAGGCGAACGGCGCGGACGCGCCCTCGCCCCATCGGAACGCGGCGAACTGCGCGAGGTCGGTCATGTAGCCCTCGAGCGTGTGCGGCGAGACGTTGCGCTCGGCGACGAGATACGACTCGAACCGCCGCACGAACGCGTCGGAGCGCGTGTCTCTGTTGAGTGCAGGGTTCACGGCCGCGCCTCGGCTCCATCACTCCTCCGGAACGCCCTCCAGGACCTGCGCGCCCTTGTCGCGGCTCGACGGGATGTCGTTCAAGCCGAGCTCCTGCGCTTTTTCCGCGTAGGACGGGATCTTGTCCTTGTAGGAAACGGCCACGCGCCTGAGCGCCAGCACCTGGCGAGACGAGAGCGAATGCCGCCGCTCGAACTGGTCGGCCAGCGACGCCACGAAGCTCTTGTCGTCGTAAACCTTCTTGCCCTTCTTGGTCGGCTGGCGCCACTCGGTGACGGTGGACATGAGCTGGAGAAGTCCCGGCACGGCGGGGTCGGTGTCGTCGCCGGTGAAACCCTCCGGCACGTAGCTGGAGAGGCGATCGCGCACCGCCGCGCAGTCGTCGAGCGCCGAAGCGTTCTCGCCCACGGCTCGCGCGAGGATCATGAACTGCTTCATGGAAAGCCCCCTTCCCTTGTCCCACTGCTCGCGCAGCGACTTCAGGAAGGGATTGCGCAGCATCCCGCCTATGCGGTCCATCACCTCGAAGCAGTAGCGCACCAGCTCGTCGTCGGCCTTCTGCGGCAGTATCGTAGAGCCGGCGCCCAGCCCCTCGGCACGCAGGCGGTTCTCCACGTCGTAGATCTGCGAACCGTAGGCGACGGCCATGCGGATGAGCGACTCCAGCTGGCGCGCGCTCATGGGCTTCTTGCCGTCCGCCATCTGCTTCTTCACGCTCTCCACGAACCCCTTGTCGTCGTAAACGCGGTTGCCGGCCTTTTTCGGCGGCGTCCACTCCTTGACTTCGTCGAGGAGCGCGAAGACGGCGTTGAACTTCGCGGGGTCCGGCGCCGGGTTGGCCTCGGCGATCGCCTTGGTGAAGCGCGCGTAGAACCCCGAGAGCATGTCGTTCATCGGTTCGCCGTGCTCCTCGATCTGGTCCAGCTCCTCCTCCATCTTCGCGGTGTAGCCGACGTTGAAGAGCGACTCCATGCGCTTCACCAGCCAGTCGCAGACGAGGATGCCTCGCTCGAGCGGCACCAGCTTGCGGTTCTGGGACGCCGCGTATTCCCTGGCCTTGAGAGTTTCGATGGTCTGCGCGTACGTTGAAGGCCGCCCCACGCCGTTCTCCTCCAGCGCCTTGATGAGCGACGCCTCCGAGTAGTGTCCCGGGCCCTTGGTCTGGCGCTCGTCGGTGAGCCATCTGGCGGCCTCCAGCGCCTCTCCCTCCTTGAGTTCCGGTAGACGCTCCACCTCGTCGGTGTCCTCGTCGGCCTCGTCGTCGCCGCCGCCCGCCTTCTTCTTGAGCGAAAGCTTCATGACCTTGAGGAAGCCGTCGAAGTCGATGCCGGTGGAGCTGGCCGCGAAGAGGTAGGAGTGCGTGAGGCCGCCCTTCACCGCTCGGAGCGAGACGGACCGCACCGTCGTGCGCGCCTCGGCCATCTGGCTGGCGACGAACCGCCTCCACACCAGGTCGTATATCTTCAGGTCTGCGCCGCTCAGTCCCGACGCCGCGGGCTCCAGCGCCACGTTGGTCGGTCTTATCGCCTCGTGCGCCTCCTGCGCCGACGATTTCGACTTGTAGAAGTTCGGCTTCTCCGGGTAGTAGCTCTCGCCGTAGTTCCCCACGATCAGCTCCTTCGCCGCCGCGCGCGCCTGCTCCGAGACGTTCACGGAGTCGGTTCGCATGTAGGTGATCAAGCCGCGCTCGTAGAGAGCCTGCGCCACCTTCATCGTGCGCCCGGGCGACATCGAAAGCACGCTGGACGCCGCCTGTTGCAGGGTCGATGTGGTGAAAGGCGGCAGGGGCCGCCTGCGCTTGGGCTGAGCCTTCAGCGATTCCACCTCCAGCCCGGCTCCGGCCAGGTCGAGGAGCATGTTGTTCGCCGTCTGCTTGTCGCGGATGTCAGGCTTCTCGCCGTCGTAGCGGGAGAGCTTGGCGACGAACTTGTCGCCTTTGGCCGACCCCTTCGCCGCCTCCACGCCCATCACGAAATACGTCTCGGGCTTGAAAGCGTCGATCTCGCGCTGGCGCTCCACCAGCAGGCGCAGCGCGACGGACTGCACGCGGCCGGCGCTGAGCGTGCGCGAATTGGCGCAGTTGATGTTCGCCCACAGCAGCGGCGACACCTTGTAGCCAACCAGGCGGTCGAGTATGCGGCGGGCCTGCTGCGCATCCACGCGCGGCATGTTTATTTCGCCGGGATGCTCCACCGCCTCCTGCACGGCGCTCTTGGTGATCTCGTTGTAGGACACCCGATGGAACGGCTTTTTGCCGGCGGCGGTCTTCAGCACCTCCTTGAGATGCCACGCGATCGCCTCCCCTTCGCGGTCCGGATCGCTCGCCAGATAGATTTCGTCAGCTCCCTTGGCGGCTGCGCGAAGCTCGGCCACCACCTTGTGCTTGCCCGTCGAAATCTCGTAGGTCGGCGTGAAAGTCCACTTGCCGTCGGCGACCTTCTTTATGGAGATCGCGCTGCTCACCCTCGGCAGATCGCGCACATGGCCCACCGAACTCTTGACCACGAAATCCCCGCCTAGATATTTGCCGATCGTCTTTGCTTTCGCCGGCGATTCCACTATCAGCAATTTCTTCATTCCCATGGCAGCGAGCTCCTTTCCTCTTTCATTCGTCATATTGCTCTTGCTTGCCTGTTTGGCGCATTATTATAGCAAAATCCATTTTCCTGGTCAAGGGCGACGCCGCCGCACGGCTCCGGCGCGTTTGTTTTCGTTTGTTTTCCGCCGGAAAAGCGCAATGATGCGCATTTATCCGCCGAGCCTCCGTTATCGCGCCGCAGTTGCCG
>CAMOIK010000139.1 GCA_946615875.1 uncultured Verrucomicrobiota bacterium
CCACGTCCTCGTGGAAGTCGCCGTGGTTGCGGAAGCCGAAGAGATACAGCTTCAGACTCTTGGATTCCACGAGGCGGGCGTCGGGGACGTAGCGGATGGTGAGCGTGGCGAAATCCGGCTGGCCGGTCTTGGGGCAGAGCGTCGTGAATTCCGGGGCTGTGAACGTGACCCAATAGTCGCGGTCGGCCATCCGGTTGGCGAAGGCCTCCAGCACGGAGGGATCGTAAGTGGCAGGCGCCTTTGTCGTGCTGCCGAGCGATTTCAGTTCGTCCAAGTCTGTTCTCATTGCTGCTTCTCCGTTTTGCGCGGGCCGAGGCGCCGCGGCGTTTCAATCAAACCTTCCCGCGCTTCGCTATGGCGCGCGCTGCCAGCACGGCGCCGCCGAGAGCGGCGGAGTCGGGCACATCGAGCGTCTCTACGCGCGCGCCGAAGATCGCCGCGATCGCGTCGCGCAACCCCTTGGAGCGGCTGGCGCCGCCGGTCACGCGGATCGTGTCGAATTCGTCGATCCAGCGCGTGCGCTCGAAGAGGTTGGCGACCTGCCCTTCGATCACGGCGCGGACCTTCACTTCGGGCGCGGCGGCGTCCCAGTCGAAATTCGCCTCGACGCCCGTCGCGGCATGGACGGGCGTGATCTCGCTCTCGAAGAACGGGAACGCCCTCTTGCCGCCGTTGCCGGGCGGCGTCAGCTCGAACGCCGTCTCGTCGAAGAACCGATAGTCCGCGCCGAGCCGCGAACGTATCTTCTCGCGGGCGAGCGAGCCGTTCTTCACGCAGGCCAGGCACATGAAGCCGCCGGACGGATTGCCAAACACATGGCCGCATCCGGCGGGATCGGTGCGGAAACCATCCATCGCCGCGAAAAACACGTCGCTCGTGCCGAGAGAAACCACTGCGACGCCCGGCCTGTCCGCGCCGACGCCCACGAGAGACGCGGGGTTGTCGCCGGTGAACGGAACCACGGGGATGCCGGCGCGGAAACCGTATTTCCCGAAATACGGCGAGAGCCCCAGTCCCGCGTTCTCGCCGGGCCGCGCTATCCGCGGCAGCCTGGCGGCGAGGCCCGGCGCCGCGAAGCCGCAGATTTCAGCGTCCCACGAAAGCGTTTCGAGATTGAGGAGGTTCATGCCGGCGCCGTCGCCCGTGTCGATCGGCGCATCCTTGCCCGCCAGAACGGAGCACAGGAACGACGACACCAGATGGATGCGCGCGGTGGCGGCGTAGGCGGCGGGCGACTCTTTGGCGAACTTCATTATCTGCGGGCCGGTGAAACGCTCTATCGCGGGCGACCCGGTCCTCAGCCGCAGGTTCTCTCCGAAACGCGCGTCCAGCGCGCGGCATTCCTCGCCGGTGGACGAATCCATCCATATCGGCGCGACCTTTCGCGACAGGCATGGCGCGATCTGTTCCGCCAGCGGGCGGGCGGTGTCCAGCGAAGCAAGCGCCTCCGGCCACTTCGCGCCGAGATAGACGCTTCCGTGCTGCTGGCCGTCGCCGCCGACCGCGTCGATCTGCGACGTGTCGAAGACGGCTTGCAGTTTCGCGAGGACCCTGTCCAGCCCCGCCAGCCACATCAGAGGATCCGCCTGGCGGACACATCCTCCGGCGTCCGGCAGGAAACCATCCGGAGAGCCGAACTCCGGCAGCTCCTTGCCGAAATTGACGGACGCCGTAGCCGCCACGGCTTTCGTCTCGGCATCGTAAACCAGCGCCTTGATGCTCTGTGTCGACGAGTCTATTCCCAAGGTTTTCATTTTCTCTTCCTCGTTGTCCGGCGTTTGCATTCCGGCGCGCGGGCGATGGCGCTACCGTATCTTGATGAGCAGCACGAGCAGGATTGGCATTACGGCCAGCTGCAGCAATATGAAGCGCATCAGCACCTGCGCATTCGTCCAATGCAGATTCTTCTTGCAGTGGTCGTGGAGCGGGAAGCGGATGCGCCGGATCGCCGCATCCTCGCCTATCTCGAAACCGATCTTCTTCGCCAGCCGGAGCAGCACGAGCTTCCCCAGCCCACCGCCGCCATTGACTATGACTATGGGCGAGAGAGCGAGGACGATGAACGGATTGCCTGTCATCAGCGACGCCGCCGCCACCAGCATGCCCAGGAAACGGCTGCCCGCGTCGCCCATGAGGATTTTGGAAGGCTCCGCGTTCCACCACAGGTAGGCGCCGAACGAACCGGCGACGATCATAACCACGATCGCCCAGCGCGCCGCCTCAGCATACACGGGTATCAGGAAGTAGTGCGCCACGGGGCGGTAGCCCACGACCACATACAGGATGACCGCCAGCATCGCCAGCGCGATCACGGTCAGCGAACCGGCAAGGCCGTCCACGCCGTCCGAACAGTTCGTCACGTTCATCGTGAACCACAGCAAGAACGCGGCCACGGGCACGTACAGCCAGCCGGAGACGATGTATGCGCCGTTGATCGGACCTGTGAAGAACGGCACCCACACGAGCATTCCGCCGTTCTCGTGGTGCCCGAGATATATGAAGACTGCGGCGGCCAGGGACACGACCAGGTCGAGCATCCCCTTCTTGAGCTCGCCCCACGGCACTATCGCCTTGTCGTCCAGATAGCCGAAAAGCATCGCCACATAGAGCGAAAGCACCGTCATCAGGTCCCAGAAGGCCAGAGGCGCGAAGAGGATGATCACCGGCAGCGCGATCAGCGTTATGTAGAAGCCCGCGCCGGTCGGCTTGCCCGCCGAGCCCAGTCCGCCCAAATCCTTGCAGATGGCCTTGCCGCGGTCACGCGGCAGCCTGTTCCACAGCCGAGGGAGGAAGATGACGCAAAGCAGCGCCGAGCAGAACGTGCCGGCGGCGAGCAGCATGGCGTGGGATGCGAGGAGGCGGAACGGCCCCCAGTGGGGAGTCAGCAGCTTGGATAGAAAATACAGCATGGCGTAGGTGTTTGCCTGTGGTTGTTTGATTGTCAGGGAAGAAGACGGTAGCCCGTGAAACGTTCGCTGTGGATGAGGTCGCCGCTCGTCCCGAGCTTGAGTTTCAACCGCGAAATCTGCGAACGCAGCGTGGCCGGCTCGGTCGCGTGGTTTTCGCCGTGCACCTTCTCGCATATCTCGCGAATCGTGAAGTAGCGCGAGCGGTCGGAAGCCAGGGCCCGCAGGATGTCGAGCTCGCTGCCGGTCAGCCGCTCGGTCCCGCCGTCGTCGAAGACGGCGCAGCGCGACGTGAAATCAACGAGCGCCCGTCCCACTCGCAGCGAACCTGACGGCGCGACAGGCGCGACGCGCCGCGCGAGCGAACGGCGTATCCTTGCGAGCATGACCTCCCTGGGCGCCGTCTTCAGGATGTAATCGTCGCCGCCAACGGTCATGCCCTTCACTTCCTGCAGCTCGCCGTCCATGCCGGTCAGGAATATTATCGGGAGCGCGGCATCCTCCGCGCGCATTTCTTCGCAGACGGAAAAGCCGTTGCGCCCCGTCATCATAACGTCGAGCAGCACGAGATCCGGGCGGGCGGCGCGGAACTTCGCCAACGCGTCCTCGCCGTTGCGGGCGAGCCGCACCGAATACCCCTCGGCCTCAAGGATCCCCTTCAGGCTGTCGCGCACGATCCGCTCGTCGTCAACGACAAGTATCTCCGACATCTCCGCTCCTCCGCCTAGCGCCGTTTCGTGGCGCGGCGCTTGAACAGCCCTCTGACGCCGTCGATGTACGCCTTGCCGGTGCTCACCTCCAGGCAGTCCATCAAATTGCGGCGGAAAAAGCGCAGCCTCTCTTCGCGCTCGCGACGCGCCGCCTCGGCGAATTGCGCGCGCACCCCCGGCGACGACGTATCTACGAGACGCAGCCAGCCGGTTTCGGGATCCTCCAGCTCGACCAGCCCTACATCGGGCAAGTCGCATTCCGCAGGGTCGCTGACACTCACGCATATCATGTCGTGATGGTGCGCACTGGCCCGCAGCAGGCTCTGCGCCGCTTCGGCGGTGGCGCCCGGCAGCATGAAGTCGCTGACGACGAACACCACCGCGCGCCGCTTCTGGACGCCGTTGAGGAACTTCAGCGCCTCTGCCAGATCGGTGCCGCCCTCGGCGTCGTCCTCCGCCGCCAGCACCTCGCGCACCAGGCGCATGACGCTGTCGCGGCCCTTGCGCGGCGGGATGTATTTCACGATCCTGTCCGAGAAGAGGATCAAGCCTATCTTGTCCTGGTTGCGTATCGCCGTGAGCGCCAGCAGCGCGGTCAGCTCGGCGGCGAGCTGCATCTTCGAGCGCCCGGCCGTCCCGTATCCCTGCGAACCGGACACGTCAACCATGAAGAGCACCGTCAGCTCGCGTTCCTCGGAATACCGCTTTATGAACGGAGTGCCCGTCCTTGCCGTCACGTTCCAGTCGATCGTGCGCACGTCGTCGCCGGGCGTGTAGGGGCGCACTTCGTCGAACTCCACCCCCTGCCCCTTGAATGTCGAGTGGTAGTCGCCGCTCAGCTGATCGTCTATCAGCCTGTTCGTGAGGATCCTGATCTTCCCCACCTTCGCCATCAGTTCCTTTACGTC
>CAMOIK010000140.1 GCA_946615875.1 uncultured Verrucomicrobiota bacterium
GCGGGAGCTGGCTCCGCCGCGGGAGCGGGCTCGGCGACAGGCGCAGACGTTTCGCCGGCGGCAGCCGTGGCGAGAGAGGCGGCTTCCTGCGCCGTGGCGTCGATATCCTCGAGGGTCTTGGCGAGGTTGTCGGCGGGCGCGACGCGCTCGCGCTTCTCCCAGCGCTTCACGACATCCTCGGCTGTCTCCACGAGCGCGAGAGCCGCATCGTCGTCCTTCAACTCCTCTTTAAGAGAAGCCAGGTTCTCCAGCGCCTTCGCCTTGTCGCCGGCCAGCGCGATGCAGCGGGCCACGCCCAGCTTCGCCGACAGCGCATACGGGCTTTCCGGGAACGCCTCTACGAAATCACCATAAGCCTTGAGCGCCTCGTCCGCCTTGCCGAGCCCTTCCAGACAGGCGGCCACGCCCAGCTTCGGCACTTCGGCGAAACCGTCCGGCGCCTTGCCGTCGAGTTCGGCATAGAGGTCCATGGCGTTCTGGTAGCTTTTGTCGTCGAACTGCCCGGCGTCGTAATACGCCTTGGCCAGCCGAAGCTTCAGGGCCGGTCCGGAAGCGGAGTCGCCATACGCCGCCACCGCGCTCTCCAGGCTCTCGACGCTGTCGGAGCCCATCGCGCTTTCCATGAGCGCCGACCCGGCGGCTTCGCGCTGCGCCTGTCGCCAGTTCTTCACGCCGTAATAGCCGGCGACGGCGACAGCCGCCGCCGCGACGATTGCGACAGTCTTCTTTCCGTCCTTCTCCCACCACTCGATTACGGGCAGGAGTTCCTCAGGTATTGTCATTTGTTTTTCCTTTCTTCCGAGATTCCGTTTCCGCCTGGTTCGCGTCCATCGCCGCGTCGTAGAGGTCGGCCCACTCGTTGAGCGGCGTCTCGTCGCGACCGGTCGCCCTGGCCACGATGCGGTTGTAGTCGAGCGCGTCCAGGAAATCCTTGCTGTGCACGAAGCGGCTTTTGCCCTTCGTCGGCGAGACCGCCAGCCTGCGCGGACTCTCAAGCAGCAGCGCGGCCGTGAAATAGATCGTCTTGGGCATCTTCAGGCGCTGCTGCATCGTCCCCATAACCTTGCGGCCGCTGCCGCCTTTCGCGCCGTCGCGCTGCATGAGCGGCGTCATCAGCACCGCCGCGCGAAGCGCGTTCGACACCTCGCAGCCCGACTTCGCCATCCGCGCGTCGCATTCGTCCAGCACCTCGAGCATCCTCCACAGCGCGCACTTCTCGCCGCCCGCATCGTCGACGGCGGAAGCCAGCTCCGGCAGCAGATCGCCCATCATCCCGCTGCGCCACAGCATCTTGAACGCCTTGGCGCCCGACGAAAACGAGAACAGCCTGAACACTTCCTCGCAGACGCGCGGGACGGCCGCCGTGAGGATGCACGAGTGGCGGCGCAGTATCGCCGCCCACGTCTTGCGCTCTATGGTGAAATCGAGCCGCGAGGAAAACTTGACGGCCCTCATCATCCTCACGGGATCCTCCTGGAAGCGCACGTCGGGGTCGCCTATGGCGCGAATCACCTTCTTCTTCAGGTCCTTCATGCCCCCGACCCAGTCGATCACGCTGAAGTCCTTGATGTTGTAGAAGAGGCCGTTCACGGTGAAATCGCGCCTGTAGGCGTCCGTCTGCGGCGTTCCAAACGTGTTGTCTTCGAACGGCCCCTCGGCCGCGTGCTCGATTATCTCGCCGACCGTCTTCGAGTCTTGGCGGAACGTCGCGGTCTCTATGATCTTGTCGCCGAACTTTATGTGCGCCAGACGGAAACGCCTTCCAATAAGGAAACAGTTCCTGAATGCGTGCTTGACCTCGTTCGGCTTGGCACTGGTCCCCACGTCAAAGTCCTTCGGCGCACGCCCCAGCAGAAGATCGCGAACCCCTCCCCCGACCAGATAGGCTGTGTAGCCGAGCGACGAGAGACGATACAACACGCGGAGAGCATCCTGATCGATGTTCTTCCGCGATATGCAGTGCTCCGGCCGCTTGTATATCACAGGCCTGTCCGGCTTTTTCCTCAAAAACGAAAACATTGGCGCAAATTATACCATTTCCTCTCTCCCGGCGCAAGGGGGCAGACGCTTTTTTTAGTCTTCCCGCCGCCTGCCTGGCGTCGCGTCCTGGAGGCGCCGACACGCCAACACATCAGACGGAAAATATGGTATAATACGACGGTGATGGCAGAAGAGGAACAGAAAGAGGATACAGACATCCCGAAGACAGACGGGCTAAGACGCCACAGGCTGTCCTTTTGGGTTTTCTGCGTAGTGCTCGCCTTGCCATGCCTGGCGGCGTGCGTCTGGTTCGCGCTGCCCTATTTGCTGTCTTTCGTCAGTTTCCCCGACATTTCCGTCGATCTGTCGCAGAACATGAAGGATACTCCGCCCGGGCTTTTCCCAGACCAGACGCTCACCCTGAAATATGGCGTGGGGAGAAAGGCGGGTGGCGGCTACCGCATGACCGGCAAAGGCAGGGTGCTGGGCTGGCCATTCACCGCTTCGGCTGAGATCGACCTCGTCCCGAAATTCCTGGGGCTCGACGCCCGAGGCAAGGCGGATATCCGTTTGGACGGCTCCATGCTCGGCGTCAGCGCGACGTTCTCGGCTTCGGCGCCCGGCGGTTGGCGTGTCGACGTAGAAATGCCGGAGACGCCGCTCTCGAACAACGACCCGTTCTTGAAATCCATCCTTTCCCGCCATCAAGAAGAGGCGGTGCGCAAGGCCGTGTTCGACGGTCTCGCCTCGCTCGCGGCCCATGCGGAGCAGGTCGGCATCTGCGGCGGGCCGCCCCGCTGGGAAGCCAAGGTCCGCATAACGGGGCTGGACGCATCGACGGACGCGGGGACCGGTCCCGTGCGCATGGAGAACTTTCGCGTCGGCGTGGGCGCCTCTGGGCTGGCCGACCACATCGACATCGCCCCCATGTTCCCCCATGCAGACTGCGTGGAAGGAGCGGGGTGCTCGCTGTCCAACGTCTTCGCGAGCGTCCGCGCCACGGAGACGGCGTTCCTAGTCACAGAGGCGGGCGCGGACTTCTGCGACGGCGAAGTCCGCCTCTACGCGATGTTCCTCGACACCAAGAAACTTGACGCCGGCGTCACCATCTACATGGACGACATAGACGCGGGACAGGCGCTCGCGCACATAAACGGCTTCAAAGGGGAGGCGACCGGCACGCTGAACGGGAAGCTGCCGCTGCGGCTGAAGAACGGCAGGGAGCTGCACTTCGGCAAGTGCTACCTGCACTCCGTGCCGGGGGAGAAAGGCAACCTCAAGGTGTTCGACGCCAAGCCGATCACCGACAACCTCGCCATGGGGGGCGTGCCGAAAGAGACGACTGACAATCTGGCCAACGCCCTCGCCGACCTCGACTACTCCGCTCTCAAAATCGGGCTCGTCCCGGAAGGAGAAGACTCGATGGCGCTTTCGATGAAGCTGGAAGGCTCCGCGTCACGCGACGGCACGGAAGTTCCGGTCTCGTTCGCCGTCACCTTCCACGGACAGCTGGACCAGCTCATCAACACAGGCCTCAGGGTCGCAACACGAAAGGATAAATTGATACAATGAAGAAAGCAGAAAGCCTGCCCGCGCTGGCGCTGGGCGCCACACTGCTCGCCGCATTCGCGCTCGGCGGATGCTTCACAGTGAAGACGGAGAGCGAGATCAAGCCCATCCACATCACGATGGACGTGAACCTGAAGGTGGACAAGGAGCTGGACAAGGCGTTCGCCGGCGAATCGATGAGGAAGCCCCAGGGGCAGTTCGTCGAGATCAAGGACATGATGGAGAGAAAGGCCGCCGGCATGAACAATCTCGCCATGCTGGAGCCGCGCGACGGCGCATCCGACGACGACAGGATCCTCATCGCCGAAACTAACGAGAGGAACATGCGCCGCTTCAGGGAAATCGCCAAATCGAGCGGCGTATCCGTCGAAGCCGTCCAGCGCCGCCAGGCCAGGAAGCGGCGCGACAACATTCCCGCAGGGTCGGGAATATGGTATCAGGACGAGTCGGGCGCCTGGCTCCAAAAATAGCCGCCGCGAAACCGCCGGACGCCAACAACCAGCTGCCAACAACCAACCACCAACCATCAACCACAAACTTCTTATGAGACCAGTAGTATTCATCATACGCGATGGGTGGGGAGTGAATCCCCGAGCGGACGGCAACTCCGTCCACAACGCCAAGACGCCCGTTATCGACCAGATACGGGCCAGGTATCCGCACTGTCTTCTTGACTGCTGCGGAGAGGCCGTCGGCCTGCCCGACGGCTACCAGGGAAGCTCCGAGGTGGGGCACCTGAACATGGGGGCCGGGCGAATCGTCGTCCAGGAACTGAAGCGCATCGACGACGGGCTTTCGTCCGGCGAGCTCTTCAAGAGCGAGAAGTGGCAGCGCCTCGTCGCGGACTGGAAGAGGAACAATTCGCAGTTCCACTTCTTCGGTCTGCTGCAGGACGAAGGCGTGCACGCGCACCAGGAGCACCTCTTCAAGCTCATGAAGC
>CAMOIK010000141.1 GCA_946615875.1 uncultured Verrucomicrobiota bacterium
TGCGCAGCATTTGTACTTTTGGTGCGCACCAAAACCTCTGGCGGTGCGCATGGCGGGGCACAAGACTGGATGGCTTGAATACATGGCATATAGGATTGACGGCCCCGTCTAATCGGAATAAGAAGAATTATGCCGCTGTTCAACCGGACTAGAATCCTGACAGAACGGCCCGCCCGGAAAAGCCTTTCCTGAACGGGGCTGCGGCGGCGAGGCTCCAATGGGTCCAAAAGCATAACTCACTGGGCCAGCCCAGCCCGCCGCCGCGTTTCGCCTAGACGAAGAAGGCAAATGCCGGCGCCATGGGCGCAAGGACGCTACGGAAATTCCTCAACATGGCGGCGGCTCCGCCTCGGCGAAAATATGGTATAATATCCGCAATGGAAGCAAAGGGAACATTCGATTCCGTCGAGGAGTGCCTCGGCGCGCTCAGAAACGGCGAAATCGTGCTTGTCACGGACGACGCGGACCGCGAGAACGAGGGCGACTGCATATGCGCCGCGCAGTTCGCGACCACGGCGAACGTGAACTTCATGGCCAAATACGCCCGCGGGCTGATCTGCATGCCGATGAGCGCCCAATGGTGCAGGCGCCTCGACCTGCCGCAGATGGTCGCCAGGAACACCGACAACCACGGGACCGCCTTCACCGTGTCGATCGACGCCGCGTCCACGACGACGGGCATCTCCGCCGCCGAACGCTCCATGACCGCGCTCGCCTGCGTCCGCGACGGCGTCTCCCCCGGCGACTTCCGGCGCCCCGGCCACATGTTCCCGCTGGAGGCGCGCGAAGGCGGCGTCCTCAAGCGCGCCGGCCACACCGAGGCTACGGTCGATCTCTGCCGCCTGGCCGGGCTAAAGGAAGTCGGGCTTTGCTGCGAGATAATGAAGGACGACGGCGAGATGGCGCGGCTCGACGATGTGCGCGCGTTCGCCCGCGAACACCGCCTGAAGATGACCACCATCGCGGATCTCATCGCTTACCGCCGCCACAGGGACAGGCTTGTGGATCTGGTGGAGGAGGTCGACCTGCCCACCGACTACGGCCACTTCCGCCTGAGGATGTATCGCAGCAGGGTGAGCGGCCTCGAACACCTGGCCCTCACCAAGGGAGAGGTGGCGGACGGCAGGCCCGTCCTCGTCAGAGTCCACTCGGAATGCTTCACCGGCGACGTGCTCGCCAGCGAACGCTGCGACTGCGGCCCGCAGCTCCACCGCGCCATGGAGATGATCGAGCGCGAGGGGCGCGGAGCGCTGCTCTACATGCGGCAGGAGGGGCGCGGCATAGGACTTGCCAACAAACTCCACGCCTACCGCAAACAGGAGGAAGGCATGGACACCGTGGAGGCGAACGTCGCGCTTGGCTTCCCGCCAGACCTGCGCGACTACGGCGAAGGCGCACAGATGCTGGTCGATCTCGGCATCCGAAAAGTGCGCCTGATGACGAACAACCCGTGCAAGATCAAGGGACTGGACGGCTACGGCATAGAAATCGCCGAGCGCGTCCCCATCGTGATCGCGCCGAACGCGCACGACCGCCGCTACCTCGACACGAAGAGGGAGAAGATGGGCCACATCTTCTCGTGACGGCCGCCGCCGCGCTCAGTCCAGCACGCGAACCGTCGGGCCGGCCCCGGAATAGGAGTCCAGACCGCCAAGCGCCGAGTCGCTGTCGGGCGTGGCGCGGAAGCTCTTCGTCTTCGGCCTCTCGCCGAAGAGGACGGTGCCCAGCCTGACCCACGTGGCGCCTTCCTCCACCGCCACCTCGTAGTCGCCGCTCATGCCCATGGAGAGTCGCGGGAAAGAAGCGCCGAATTCGCGCTCCATCCTGTCGCGCAGTTCGCGCAAGGCCCGGAAGAACGGCCTCGCCTCCTCGGGGTCCTCGGAGAACGGCGCCATCGTCATGAAGCCCTCTAACGTCAGGCGCGGGCACTCCGCCGCGATGTGCGCGATGGCGCCCGGCACCTCGGCGGGGGGCATTCCGCTCTTGGACTTCTCCCCGGAGACGTTGACCTCCAGGAGTATGCGCGGACGCGCGCCGATCGCGTCGGCGACGGCATTGATGCGATCCGCCAGCCGCGCCGAATCGACGGAGTGTATGAAGTCGAACGTCTCCAGCGCGTGCCGCACCTTGTTGGACTGCAGGTGCCCGATCAGATGCCATTCCGGCCCCGACACGGACTGCGCCTTCTTCCACATCGCCTCCTGCACCTTGTTCTCGCCGACGATGCGCAGCCCGGCGTCCCACGCCTCGCGCACCACCTCCTCGCCGTGCGTCTTCGTCACGGCGACGATTTCCACGTCGTCGGGATCGCGGCCGGCGCGCCTGGCCGCCGCCGCGATCCTCCCCCTGACGTCCGCAAGTATCTCGTCCAGACTTTTCATGTCTCCCCCTGTTCGTCGAACACCACCTTGGCGTAGCCGTCGCGCTGGACGCCGCGCGCATAGCGGACGGCAGGATAGCCGAAGAGCATCGCGTAGAACGGCGTGGAGCGGCTCAGTCCGCTCGTCTGCTCGAGTATCTCCGGCACCTCGAGCTGCACCATCTTCAGAAAGCCGCACCAGCAGGTGGCCAGACCGTGCGCCTGCGCCAGCATCTCGAAATTCGCGCAGGCGATGATCGCGTCCTGCTGCGGCGTGGCGGTGGCCGGGTTCTTCTCGTCGGCGGACACGATCAGCATGGCCGGCGCCCCCCTGAAGAAGATGTCCTCGCCGCCGCGCCGCATCTTGATCGCCGGTATTGCGATGGAGCGCGGCAGCAGCCTCGGCCCGTCGCGGTGTCGCTCGATGGCGTGGATGAAACGCGTCTTGAAGGCCTTCATCGACTCTCTCGTGGGGTAGCAGGTGAAGGTTAGGCCGCGCGCGTTGCACCCGGTCGGCGTGTTGCCCAGGCACTTCAGGATGCGCTCGACCAGCCGCCGATCTACGTCGGCGTCGCGAAACTGGCGGCAGGAGCGGCGCACGCGCAGCCAGTTCTCCACCTCCTCGCCCTTCGGGAGCGGCAGACCGGCGGCAGGCACGGAGTCGCCCGGGCGGCGGCCGTCGAACGTTATCGCGCCCTTCGGGCAGATCGCAAAGCAGTGCTGGCACTTCATGCACTTGGCCTCGTCCGGCAGGACGGGGCGGCCGTCCTCGCCAATCTTCAGCGCGCGGAAAGCGCAGTCGCGGACGCACAGGGCGCACTTGACGCACTTGGCGTCGTCCAGTTCAAACAGTCTCACGACGTCCTCCCGACCAATCCGGTTGCGATGCCGGCCAGGCGCGAAGTGTCGCCAGGCAGGCGCGAAAGCGCGGCCAGCGCTCTTTCCGTCGTTTCGCGGACCAACCGCTCCGTCTCGTCCCGCGAATACGGAGAGTCGCCGTCGAGCAGGTCGTCCTCGTATTGGAATGCGAGGCCGAGGTTGAGCGCGAACTCGCGCAGCGCGGCTATGTCGGCGTCGCCGCCGCCTCCGGCGTAGCCGCCCATCGCCGCGGCGGCGACGAAGAGATCCGCCGTCTTGTGCCCGTAGATGAACTCGACCGTCTCGCGGTCGGCGCTCCGCGACGGCGCCACGTCCTCCACCTGGCCCTGGACGACGCCGAGCGCGGCGGCGGCGAGAGCGGCCACGATCTGCGCGGCGTTGCGCGGCGACTTGGCGGCGGCGGCGAACGCGAGCGCCTGCAGCGCGTCGCCGGCGAGGATGGCGTTGGCTTCGCCGAACTTCGCCCACGTCGTCGGGCTGCCGCGCCGCTCGGTGTCGTCGTCCATCGCCGGCAGATCGTCGTGCACCAGCGTATAGTTGTGGAGCAGCTCTATCGCCGCGGCCGCGTGGCGGGCGTCCTGCGCCCTGCCGCCGACGGCCTCCGCCGCCGCCAGGCACACGAGCGGGCGTATGCGCTTGCCGCCCGACCCCACGGCGTATCTCATCGCCTCGTGGAGCAGCGACGGCCGCTCGCCGGACGGCGGCAGAATTTCGTCGAGCGTGGCTTCGATCAGGTTTCTCATTGTCAGAAAAGTGCGATTGCGAAAGCGACCACCACCAGACAGAAAGCGGCGAGACGGCGCCCGGCGCCCACGGGTTCGGCCCCTCCGCCTGCGGAGGCATCCGCCCTGCCGAGCAGCTTCATGATGCCCCTGAGCGCCAGCGGGGGCCTGTCCTTGGGCGTGGCGAGGACCGCCGCCCACACGACCAGCCCTGTCACGACTGCTACCCTGGCGATCTGCATGGGGCTTACGTGTAGCGCAGGACTTCGTCGATGGTGGTGTAGCCGTCGAGGATGGCCTGTATGCCGTGCTCGCGCATCGTCCGCATCCCGAGCTCGCGAGCCTTCTCGCGAAGGATCAGCGTGGGTGCGCGGTTGTTGACGAGTTCGCGCAGCGGATTGGACATTCTCAGGTATTCGACCACGGCCTTGCGCCCCTTGTAGCCGGTGCCGTTGCACGTCTTGCAGCCCTTGCCGAA
>CAMOIK010000142.1 GCA_946615875.1 uncultured Verrucomicrobiota bacterium
CTATATATAGAGAATGGGGTTCTCTATATATGGAGTCGCGCTCTCTCTATATATGGAGTCGCGGCGCTCTATATATGGAGTCCAGGATGCTTCATATACGTGGATTTCGCCGTGCCGCCCTTGCCGCGCGTCATCGTCTCCGAGGCCGGGGAAGAGGCGCAAAAGACGATTTGCCCGACACGGCAGGGGCAAAATATGGTATAATACGCGATCAACCACCGCGAGAAGCGGTGAGAAAGGAAAAACATGAGCGAAGGACAGAAGAATGCCGTGGCGAACGTGACTGCAAAGGTCGAGGAAGTGGAGACCAAGGTCGATGGTCTTGTCGATTGGGCGTTGAACCTGGTGGGCGACCATCCGTGGGAGGCGTGGCTGGCGGTCGCCAACAAGTACGTCTCGATGTTCCTTCCCCTGGCGATCGCGGCGGCCGGCGTCCTGGCCTGCGTCACGGGGCTGGTGGTGACGATCAAGCACGACGCGCCGTTCTCGATGGTGATGAACAATCTCTGGGGCCTGCTGCCGACGCTCTTCGCGCTGCATCTGGCGCCAAAGGCGCTCGCGCTCGCCCGGAGTTTCGTGGAGAAGGGCGGCATGGAGTGCGTCCGGCCTGAGCTGCTTTACATCCTCAAGGTGGTGAACGGCCTCGGCGGAGTCATCCTCGCGGCATACCTGCTTCTGCAGTTCGACAAGGACGCGGCTGTTTCCGCGCTCGCCGTCCTCGTGTTCGCGGCGATCAGCATCATCGTCTGCACCCGTCCCGGCGTGGCGGGGATGAAGGCGGCGACGCCCGCGAACGTGGTCGAGGAGGTGTTCGGGATATTCTTGATGCCGTTCAAGATCGTCCTTGCGCTCCTGACGGTGCTCGTCGGCGTCGCGGCGGTGGGAGGTCTCGCGTACGGCGTGTCGCTCATGTTCGACAGCGGCCTTTTCGCCGCGACGGTCCTTTCCGGCACCGCCGTAATGCCGTTCGTGCTGCCTATGGCGGTGTATCTGACGATGTTGCTGGCGTTGTTCGTCGTGGACTTCTGCAGGGCTCTGGCGCAGATCCCCGCGAAGCTGGACGAAGTCAAGGGAGCCGTGGCCGGCAAGTGACAGACCGCGTCCGGCGGCGCACCGACGCCGTCGGCCCTCCCGTCTGCGCCGGATGCCGCCGGGCGGCGTCGTCCGTCCGGCAGGCCGGGATTGGTTTCATGGAGAGATTATTGACATGGCGGATGTGTCAAAGATAAGAAAGTTCTCGGACGCCGGGGACTACACTAGGAACTTCATCGTCCAGGCGG
Source organism: uncultured Verrucomicrobiota bacterium (assembly GCA_946615875.1). Lineage (GTDB taxonomy): Bacteria > Verrucomicrobiota > Kiritimatiellia > RFP12 > UBA1067 > UBA1067. The sequence goes on from CAMOIK010000142.1 coordinate 1,281, forward strand.
AGATCGACAAGTATCTGCCCGGCGGCAGGCACTTCATCGACGAGGCGAAGATCGAGTCGTTGATCGCCGGCATAGACGGCAGCGAGGCCGATCCCGCCAGGGTGCGCGAGATCATCGCCAAGAGCGAGGCGACGTGCGAAACCCTGCTGCCGGAGGAGACCGCAGAGCTGATGAAGGTGACGGACCCCGCGCTGTTCGAGGAGATGCGCGCGGCGGCGGACCGTATCAAGCACAAGGTTTACGACAACCGCATAGTGATGTTCGCGCCGCTCTACATGTCGAACCTCTGCGTCAACGGATGCAAGTACTGCGGCTTCCGCGAGGGGAACTCGCTGCAGCGGCGGCGCGTGCTGACGATGGACGAGCTCAAGGAGGAGATCGACGTCCTGGCCGGGCGCATCGGCCACAAGCGGCTCATCGCCGTTTACGGCGAGCATCCCACGACATCCACGGAATACATCGCCGAGACGATCGAGACCTGTTACGCACGGCAGGTGAAGGCGCCGAAGACCGGCGCGAGCGTCGGGATACGGCGGGTCAATGTCAATGCCGCGCCGCTTCCCGTCGAGGATCTCAAGGTGCTGCGCTCTGTGGGCATAGGCACCTTCCAGGTGTTCCAGGAGACCTACAACCGCAAGCTCTACGAGTCCATGCATCCGGCCTGGAGCGTGAAGGGCAACTACGACTGGCGCACGACCTGCTTCCATCGCTGTCTGGAGGCCGGCGTGGACGACGTAGGCTTCGGCGTCCTCTACGGTCTCTGTGACTGGCGCTACGAGTTGCTGGCGACGATAATGCACGCCCGCGATCTGGAGAGGTGGTTCAACATAGGCCCGCACACGCTCTCCTTCCCGCGCTTGGAGCCGGCCAGCGGCACGCGCGTGCCGGAAGAGAGCCCGTGGCTGATCGACGACGCGACGTTCGCGCGCATCCTCGTGATAGCCCGCCTCTCCGTCCCCTACACGGGGATGATCGTCACGGCGCGAGAATCCCCCGAGAGCCGCAACCGCGTGCTGGACCACGGCATGACCCAGCTGGACTGCTCCTCGAACATCGCGATCAAGGGTTACAGCGATTTCGCCGACGAGTCCCACCAGGAGAAGGAGCGCCAGCAGTTCATGCTCGGCGACAATCGCTCCATCGACGAGATGGTGCGGTATCTGGCCGGGCGCGGCATCATAACGAGCTTCTGCACGGCCGGCTACCGCTGCGGCAGGACCGGCGGGTGCATAATGGACGCGCTGAAGACCGGTCGCGAGGGGAAGTTCTGCAAGATCAACGCCGTCCTCACGTTCCGCGAATGGCTGGACGATTTCGCGTCGGAAGAGACCCGCCGGCTTGGCGACGCGCTGATCGAGAAGGAGCTCGCCGGAATACGCGAGTGGCTGCCGAAGTTCTACCCGACGGTGATGAAGCAGTACGAGGCCACCTGCCGCGGGGAGCGAGACCTCTTTTTCTAGGTTTGCGCAGATGAGAACCGTATCGTTGGCCAGCGGGAGCGGAGGGAACGCCTATGCGGTGGAGTCGCACGGCGAACTGCTGCTGATCGACTGCGGCATATGCCACCGCGAACTGAAGAAGCGCATGGATGCGGTCGGCCTCGGCCTCGACGACGCGTGCGGGGTGCTGGTCACGCACGAGCACTACGACCATGTGAAGGGACTGGGAGTGCTGCACAAGCACCTCCCGGACCTGCCGCTCTACGCCAATCTGATGACCGCCGAGGCGGTGGAGGCCGTCTGCCCCTCGCTCGCGGGCGCGTTCTCGGTCTTCGAGAATGGCATGGAGTTCCGCGCAGGGCCGTTCGCGGTCGCCGCTTTTTCCATCCCCCACGACGTGTGCGATCCGGTGGGGTATGTCGTCAAGGCCGACGGGGCGACGTATTTCCACGCGACCGACGTGGGCGCGCCGCTCGACTCGGTGGGCGTCAAGCTGGCGCTGGCCGACTGCGCCACGCTGGAGTCCAACCACGACGTGCCTCTGCTGAACGCGAGCGGGCGCCCGGAGGCGTTGAAGGCGAGGATACGCGGACCGCGCGGGCACCTGTGCAACGAAGACGCCGCGGCGCTGGTCAGGCGCTTCGCGTCGCCTCGACTGCGCCATCTGGCGCTCGCGCACCTCTCGGCCGAATGCAACGAACCGGCGCTGGCCGCGCGGACCATGCGCGAGACGCTTGACGCCATGGGCATGAGCGACGTGGCGCTGGAGGTGCTTTCGCAAGACGAGCCGGGGGAAATCTGGGAGGCGTAGGGAATGCTCGACTTCAAGGACATAAGCGTGCACTACGGGCACCAGGACGTGCTCTCCGGCGTGACTTTCCGCGTGAACAAAGGCGAGCGCGTCGGCGTCGTCGGGCCGAATGGCAGCGGCAAATCGACGCTCTTCAAGATCGTGCTGGGCGAGCTTTCCGTCGACAAGGGCGAGCTCGTCATAGAGTCCAGCCCGCGCATCGGCTGGACAAGGCAGAACCCCGAGCCGGACAGCGACGGCGAAACGTTGCTCGAATACGCGCTGCGCGGCATCCCCGGGCTCTCCGAGATGGAGGCCGAGATGGCGGAACTGGAGGCCAACCTGGCCGACCCCGCCAGAATGAAGCGCTACGGCGAGCTCCAGGCGCAGTTCGAGCATCTCGGCGGCTACGACATCGAGACGCGCGTGAAGATCGCGCTTGGCGGCCTTGGCTTCTCGGTGGACGAGTTCTCGCGCCCGTTCAAGTCGTTCTCCGGAGGTTGGCGCATGAGGGCGGAACTTTCCCGCGTGCTCGCCTCCCAGCCAGACCTGCTCCTCCTCGACGAGCCCAGCAACTATCTCGACCTGCCCGCCGTCGATTGGCTCCAGAAGTTCTTGAAAGCCTACGAAGGCACCTTGATGTTGATCTCGCACGATCGCTTCCTGCTGCGCACGCTGACGTCGGTGACGGTCGAAGTGGACGCGGGCACCGCCACGCGCTACGAGGGCGGCCTCGACTACTACCTGACGGAGCGCGAAGTCCGCTACGAACATCTCAAGGCCGCGAAGGAGAACCAGGACCGCCACCGTGAACAGCTCCAGCGCTTCGTGGATCGTTTCCGCGCCCAGGCGACAAAGGCCGCGCAGGCGCAGAGCCGCCAGAAGCTCATCGACAAGATCGACGAGGAGCGCATCGTGCT
>CAMOIK010000143.1 GCA_946615875.1 uncultured Verrucomicrobiota bacterium
AACGTGCCGCAGTCGGCCTTCATAGCCGTGCTGAAGGGCACTATAAAGGAGAAGTAGCCGTCTCGGCGGAGCCTGGCCTACAGGCTCATGACGCTTGTTTCTATGCTGATGCCGCCGGCCGGCATTCCGCCCGCGCCGTCCATCGCGGCTTCCAGGCCGCTCTGCGATGTGCAGTCGAAGATGCTCTCCATCGTCTCGCGGAGCGTGTCGGCCGCGTCGCCCGAGTAGCCCAGTTCCCTGGCGGCGAGCGAGAGGAGGGCTGCGCGCTCTTCCTTGGCGACTTCGGCAAGTCCCATTTCCGCCTCGACGAACTCCTGGAGAGTGTCGCTCGTGGGAATGCCGCCCGTCATCTTCGCCATGACGGCCTCGCGGCGTTTCAGCCGTTCGATGAACTTCGCGTGGACGGCTTTTTCCGCCGCCTCCATCGAGTCGGTGTCAAGCGAGGAGAGGAATTCTATCTTGTCGGCTGCCTTGGCCGCGCGCACGATGCTGGCCTGCGAGATCGCATTGGTGGCTGCATTGAACTCCTCTTCGGTGAGGTTCTTGCGCAGTTCGCCGAGGATGTCCAGCCCTTCGGCGCTGCCGACGGCGACGCCGAAGGTGGCGTTTGTGGCCGCCGCGCCGCTCTGCCGATCGTCGGCGATGGACTTGTCCACCAGCGCCGCCGCCCTGGCGAGCAATTTTTGCATGCGTTCGATTTCCTGCTTCTGCCTGGCAATCGTGGCGTTAGCCCGGTCCAGTTCCGCCGTGCCGGCGACCGGCGGGGTCTCCGCCTCGACGGCGGGTGCGCATTCGAGCGCCCTCTGCGCGGCGAAGTAGCCGCCGAAAGCGCCGACGGCGGCGGCGAGAGTGACGACTGCGATGCTTCTGAAAAGCTTGGCCATGCCGGAGACTCCTTTCTCCTGTTTTGACGGTGACGGGGGGTATTTTACCAAAAGGAACGCGTGCAAAGCAAGATGGCGGTGCATCTTTTTGCGTCTTGGCGCCCCCCCGCGAGGGGGATTCCGGCGCGGCAGGGGTATTTGGTAAAATGTCGGCATGAAAGCGACAAACGGAAAAGGAATGGCGGTGCGTGGAGCGAGGCTCGCCGCGTGCGCGATGGGGCTGGCGGCGGCGATGCCGACGGCGGCGGTCACGGTGGATGCAAATCGCGAAGGGACGCCCCTCGAACACTATTGGAGCTTCGGCGTCGGCGCCGGACGCGTGAACGAGGGGCTGCGGGCGGCGTGGCACGAGCATCTGGTCCGCGCCAAGGCCGACTGCGGCTTCAGGTATGTGCGGATGCACGACACGTTCAACGACGACATGTTCGTGTGTTTTCCGCAGAAGGACGGGCGCATGGTTTACAACTGGCAGTATGTGGACGAGGTTTACGACCGGATGCTCGCGGAAGGCGTGAGGCCGTTCGTCGAGTTCTCGTTCTTTCCCTCGTGCCTGGCGGCGACGAACACCATCAGGCAGATGTGGTATCGCAACTGCATAACGGTGGACCGCGCCCGCTTCGGGCAGTGGCACGACCTCTGCAAGGCGTTCGTGGGGCATCTGGTGGAAAGATATGGCCTGGACGAGGTGCAGAAGTGGTATTTCGAGGTGTGGAACGAGCCGAATCTGTATAGAGGCTTCCTGGAAGGCACGAGGAGCGACTACTTCCGCCTGTATCGCGAGAGCGCCACCGCCGTGAAAGAGATCCATCCATCCCTCAAGGTCGGCGGGCCCGCCACCAGCAACTTCGTCGCCGATTCCCGCCACGACGGCGAGATACAGGACAATGCGAAAAGCGTGTTCTACCCGCAGGAGACGATCAACGAGCAGGAATGGAAGGGCGTATGGATAGAGGAGTTCCTGGATTTCTGCGAGAAGGAGGGACTTCCTGTCGATTTCATCTCCTGCCACACCTACCCGACGGACTACGCGCTCGACCCGGTCTCCGGGCGTGGCAAGGACGCGATACGCCATGTGCATTCCCTGCGCGACGACTTCGCCTACCTGCGCAAGACGCTCGCCGCCTCCAAGTTCCCTGACGCCGAGATCCATATCACGGAGTGGAGCACTTCGCCGAACAGCCGCGACGCCCTCCACGACAATCTGCCGCCCGCCGCCTACATCGTCAAGGCCGTGCTGGAGAACCTGGGCGCCGTGGACTCGTTGATGTATTGGACGTTCACAGACATATTCGAGGAGAAGGGCGGCGGACGGGAGCTGTTCCACGGTTCGTTCGGGCTGCTCAACTTCCAGGGCATCGCCAAGCCCGCCTACCACGCATACAGGATGCTCAACGCGCTCGGCGACGAACTCCTATACAACGCCGATCCCGTCGTCGTGACGCGGCGCGGAGGCAAGGTTGCGGCGCTCGCCTACGCCTACCCGAAGGAATACGAAAGCCACGTGCCCAGCGTCCGCGACCTTGGGAAGTGCATGGAGGCCTCCCACACGGAACTGGACCTCGTGATTACAGGACTTGCGCCGTTCGCGTCGTTCGAGCTCGAGACGCTCGACGACAGCCACGGCAACGCCGTAAAGGCGTGGCAGGCCATGGGCAGGCCGCATTCTCCGGGCAGGATGCAGACCGCAGCCATCAAGGCTGCCGCCGACGCCACGCTCAGGGAACTGGTGCGCGCCGACGCCAACGGCACGCTGAAGCTCAAGCGCACCATGTCCCCGTGGTCGCTCCTCAAGATCGTCGAACTCTGAGCGCGTGGCGCGCGGCCCGCATCGGCCTACGTCCGCCCGCCGCAAAGGAAGGCGGACGGGTGGGTTTAGGGCGAAAACCGCACGGCAACGGCACTTGCCTCTGCGGCCCTTCAATGATTCTTCGAATTATGGAGATGCAATGTCGGAATGCACGTCATTGCGCGCAAAAATTCATATATAGAGCCCCTCCGACTCCATATATAGAGAACCCAATCTCTATATATAGAGACCCCCCGACTCCATATATAGAGACCTCCAATCTCCATATATAGAGAACCTCGACTCCATATATAGAGCTCCATATACGGCCAACCGCGGCTCTATTGCGGAACCGCAACGGCAGAATGCACATCGCCGCTCTTGCCAAGCGGGAAACAAATCGCGCGCCGTGGCGAAAGCCGCCTCTCCCTTGACCGTGAGAGGCAAAATATGGTATAATTTGCGCTCGTTGGTTTCGTAACGCCCCCAAAGGGCAATTTGTAAGGAGCAAAAGAACATGGCAAATACGCCGAAATTCGCCAACGCGAAAGTTTTCGCGTGGGTTGACAAGTGGAACAAGATCTGCACACCCGACAAGATCGTGGTCGTGAAGGGAACGCCGGAAGAGCACACGGCGATTTGCGAGATGATGGTCAAGAACGGCCAGTTCATCCGCCTCGACCAGAAGAAGCGTCCGGGCTGCTATCTGGCGCGTTCGCACGAGAGCGATGTCGCGCGCGTCGAAGGGCGCACGTTCATCTGCTCCAAGCGCGAAATCGACGCCGGCCCGACCAACCACTGGATGGACCCCGTCGAGATGAAGGCGAAGATGACCAAGGCGTACAAGGGCTGCATGAAGGGCCGCACGATGTATGTCATACCGTTCGCGATGGGCCCGATCGGCAACCCAATCACGCAGTACGGCATAGAGCTGACAGACTCTCCCTACGTGGTGGTGAACATGGACATAATGACCCGCACCGGCGGCGAGGTCCTGAAGCACCTTGGCAAGGACGGCGACTTCGTCCCGTGCATCCACTCCGTCGGTGCGCCTCTGAAGAAGGGCCAGAAGGATGTCGCGTGGCCTTGCGCAAAGAATATCGAGGACAAGTACATCACCCAGTTCCCCGAGGACGGCGAAATCTGGTCGTTCGGTTCGGGCTACGGCGGGAATGCGCTGCTGGGCAAGAAGTGCTTTGCGCTGCGCATCGCCTCGAAGATGGCAAAGGATCAGGGTTGGATGGCCGAGCACATGCTCATCCTCACGCTCACCAGCCCCGACAAGAAACAGTATCACGTCACGGCCGCCTTCCCGTCCGCCTGCGGCAAGACCAACCTCGCCATGATGCTCCCCAAGCTCAAAGGCTGGAAGCTCCAGACGATCGGCGACGACATCGCATGGCTGAAACCCGGTGAGGACGGCCGCCTCTACGCCATCAACCCGGAGAACGGCTTCTTCGGCGTCGCCCCCGGCACGTCGAACGACTCCAATCCGAACGCGCTGAAGAGCTGCAGGAAAGGCACGATCTTCACGAATGTCGTCCTCACCCCCGACGGCGACATCTGGTGGGAGGATATGGGCGTCAAGGCGCCGAAGGAAGGCGTCGATTGGAAGGGCAATCCCTGCTACGTATGCGCTGACGACCCCTATCGCATGGGCCCGAAGCCCGGCATGACCAAGGCGGAGATCAAGGCGTCCGGCTACGTCGCGGCCCACAAGAACAGCCGCTTCACCGCTCCCGCCGAGAACTGCCC
>CAMOIK010000144.1 GCA_946615875.1 uncultured Verrucomicrobiota bacterium
ATGCTGCGCGTCCACCAGTTCGACAAGGTCGAGATGGTGAACTTCGTCCATCCCGACAAATCGTTCGAGCAGCTTGAGATTCTGGTCAAGGAGGCGGAAGCCGTCCTCACCGGCCTCGGCCTGCACTTCCGCGTCCTCCAGCTATGCTCCGGCGACATGGGCTTTTCGGCCGCCAAGTGCTACGACTTGGAGCTCTGGGCGCCGGGCGAGCAGCAGTGGCTCGAGGTCTCGTCGTGTTCGTGCTTCACCGACTACCAGGCGCGCCGCCTCAACTGCCGCTTCCGCGACGAGGACGGCAAGACGAAGCTCGTGCACACGCTCAACGGATCTGGCGTGGCCCTGCCGCGCCTGATGGTCGCTCTGCTGGAACAGCACCAGAACGCCGACGGCACCGTGACCATCCCGGATGTCCTTCGCCCGTACATGGGCGGCATCGACAGGCTGACGCCGGTCAAGTGACCGCGGCCGGCGCGGAATGCAAGGTGCGGAACGGGAAACGCCACGGCCCGGCGGCCAGAAAGAAAAACATCAATCCCAAATGAAGATCACGTTCTACGGCGCGGCGCAGACGACCACCGGCTCCATGCACCTGGTGGAGGCGAACGGCAAGCGCATACTGCTTGACTGCGGACTCTACCAGGGGCACCGCAAGGAGGCGTTCGAGAAGAACCGCCACCTGCCGGTGGACCCGGCGAAGATCGATTTCGTGATCCTCTCGCACGCGCACATCGACCACTCCGGCAACCTGCCGCAGCTCGTGCGCCAGGGGTTCCGGGGACGCGTTTTCGCCCGCCAGTCCACCATGGAGCTGTGCGACGTGATGCTGCGCGACTCGTGCTTCCTGCAGTTGCGCGACCTGGAATACATCAACAAGAAGCGGCAGCGCGCCGGCAAGGCGCTGTTCGAGCCGCTCTACGAGGAGCGCGACGTGGACGCGCTCATGCGCCTCTTCACCCCGCTGCACATGCACACTCCGCGCGAAATCGCCCGCGGCATCACGCTGGAGTTCTTCAACGCCGGCCACATACTCGGCTCGGCGCTGGTGCAGCTCGACGTCCGCTCCGACCACGGCAAGGACCACCGCATTCTCTTTTCCGGCGACCTCGGCCAGCCGGACCAGCCGATATTGCGCCACTTCGAGTATCCGTCGGGCGCCGACATACTTCTCGTGGAATCCACCTACGCCGACCGGCTGCATCCTGGCGCGGACGACGTGGAGCAGCGGCTGGAGGAGTATCTCAGGCATATCGACCGCCACAATTCCAAGTTGCTGATCCCCGCGTTCTCCGTGGGGCGCACCCAGCAGATCATATACTACCTCAACCGCATCCGCGAGCGCGGCAGGTTCCCCCGCGAAGTCAAGGTCTATATCGACTCGCCTCTCTCGCAGAAGGCCACCATGATCTACGCCGGCCACCGCGAGGTCTATAACGACGAGGCGCGGCGCATGGTCACCGAGGGCCGCGATCCGCTGGTCTTCCCGGGCATGGTTTTCGTGGGCTCCCCCCAGGAGTCCATGGCGCTCAACGACACGCCTGGCCCGATGATCGTCATTGCCGCGTCCGGGATGTGCGAAGGCGGCAGGGTGCTGCACCACTTGAAGCACTGCCTGGGCGACGAGAACAACATCATCCTCATCGTCGGCTTCCAGGCCGAGAACACCCTTGGCCGGCGCATTGTCGAGAAGCGCGACACCCTCAAAGTCCTCGGCGAGGAGGTCGAGCGCAAGGCGCGCGTCGAGGTGATCAACGCGCTATCCGCGCACGCCGACCGCGCCGGCCTCGCAGACTGGCTCCGCGAGGTCAAGGACAACGTGCGCCACGCCTTCGCCGTCCACGGCGAGCCGGACAAGGTGTCCGCCATGGTGGACATGCTGAAGGGGCTGGGAATACCTTCCGCGGTGGCGCCGCAGCCCGGCCAGACCTACAGGTTCGAGTGAGCGGCGATGGCGGCGATGAGGGGAAGGTTCATAACGTTCGAGGGCGGCGAAGGCTGCGGCAAATCCACGCAGGCGGCCAGGGCGGTCGCCGAACTGGCCGCGCTCGGCATAGACGTCGTCGGCGTGCGCGAGCCCGGCGGCACCCGTCTGGCCGAGCTTGTCAGGGGGCTGCTGAAGGACGAGTCCGCCGATCCGCCGTGCGACCGCGCCGAACTGCTCCTCTTCCTGGCCGCCCGCGCGCAGCTTGTCGAGAAGGTGATACGCCCGGCGCTTTCCGCCGGCAAGTGGGTCGTGAGCGACCGTTTCAGCGACTCCACCTTCGCGTACCAGGGCTATGGGCGTGGGATGGATCTGGGCGTGATCCGCACGGCCAACGATTTCGCGTGCGGCGGCCTCGTGCCAGATATGACGCTGCTCCTCGTGGCCGACCCTGCCGTCGCCGCAGACAGGATGCGGGCGCGCGAAGCGGCCACGAGCACGGCTGCGGACCGCATAGAATGCGCGGGCGACGCCTTTCACGCGAGGCTGCGCGAGGGTTTCGACGCCATGGCGGCGGCGGAGCCGCGGCGCATCGTGCGCATCGACGCCAATGGTTCGCCAGACGAAGTGTGGGGAGAGGTATGGAAGTATCTGAAGCGTTTGATCTGATCTCCCGTGCCATAGACTCCGGACAGAGGAGCGGCGGATACCTGATCGTCGGCGACCCCGTCGGCAACGCCCGCGACCTCGCGGGCCGCATACTCGCGAAACTTTATCCCAACGACGCAGGCAGGATTGCCGCCCGCTCGCACCCGGACGTCGCGTTTTTGGAGCCGACCGGGAAGGCCCGCACCATCAAGACCGACCCGATGCGCGAGCGCATCGTCGGCCCCATGTCCGCCACGTCGTATTCCGGCGGCTGGAAGGTCGGGGTGATCTCCGGCGCCGACAGGATGCAGCCGCAGGCCGCGAATGCGTTTCTCAAGAGCCTCGAGGAGCCGACGCCGCGCACGCTCTATCTGCTGCTCACCGATCGGCCCGACGCCGTCATGGATACGATCGTCTCGCGCTGCCAGCGCATCGACCTGCCTCTGCCGAAGGGCGTGCTGGAGGGCGAGGCGGCTCGCGCCGTGGACGAGGTGTTCGAGCCCGGGGCGATGGAGAGCGTCCACGCCCGTGCGCAGGCCGCCAAGTTCCTTTCCGCCGAATACGAGGAGCTGGTCGGCGGGGTGGGCGACGAGGAGGTGGCGATCGTCCGCAAGCGCTTCTACGGCACCATCATGGCCCACGTCCGGCGCTGGATGACGGAAGGCCTGGTGCCGCGCCATCTGGCGTTCCGCAACGTCGAGGCGGTCGAGGAGGCGTATGCCAGGAGCGAGCGCAGCATCAAGAGCGAATCCGTCCTTCCGTTCATGATGGACAAACTGGTGTTTCCCGCGTCATGAGGCTGTCGCTTTCCACCAACTGGTGCAACACGCGCATCGCCGACGGCGCGGCGATCGCCGAGAAGGCTCTGTCGCTGGGGTTTGACGAGCTTGAACTGGGCTTCCGCACCCCCGTCGAACAGGTGCCGGGCTTCAAGGCCATGCTGGAGAAAATTCCGGTCGGCAGCATACACGCCTTCTGCCCGGTGCCGCTCTGCGCGCCGCACGGCCACCCAGAGCTTTTTCAGCTGGCCAGTTTCGATCCCGGCGAGCGCGCGCTTGCCAGGGCGCACATCGTCAACAATATTCGTTTCGCATCTGAAATCGGCGCCGATACCGTCGTCCTGCACGCCGGAAGAGTGGCGTTTTCGTCGCTTTTCCGCGTCATGGACTCCGCCACGCTGCGAACGGCTTTCGCGAAGGGCGGCAAGAAGCCCGACGATGCGCGTTATATGCGCCTGCTGCGCAAGGCGCGGGAGATGCGCCGCAAGCGGGGCCGCCGTTTGCTGGATGCTTTCATTGTGGAGTTGGAGGCCGTTGCCGGACACCTCGAGTCCGCCGGAGTCTCGCTCGCTTTCGAGAACCTGCCGTATCTGGAGGGTTTCCCGGACGAGTGCGAAGTGGCGGAAATCGTCAGCCGCTTCGCTTCGCCTTCGATACGCGCATGGTTCGACACCGGCCATCACCGCGTGCGGCGCATGCACGGCTGGATCGAGGACGACTCATTCACAGCCGACGCATCCATCTTCGCAGGCATGCACCTCAACGATGTCGTGGATTACGAGGACGACCATCTGGCGCCGGGCGATGGCAAGGTGGATTTCGCCGCCCTCGCCCCGCTTGCCAAAAGCGTCCGCCATGTCGTGTTCGAGCCGAATGCTTCGGTTTCGGATGACGCGCTCGCCCGTGGCTTGGCTTTGATCCGCCGGATTTTTGCCTGACCATGCGGCGGGAGCCGTCCACAATCCGCCGGAAATATGGTATAAT
>CAMOIK010000145.1 GCA_946615875.1 uncultured Verrucomicrobiota bacterium
GCGTCTTCTAAGCGCCGCCGCGAAGCGGCAGCGGCCAGCCCCGCCCCCGCGCTTTTCGTGCGCAGGGGCGGGGTTTGCGCACATATCGACTGCGTTGGCGCCGCAGAAACAAATGAAACTCTGCGCGAAAGGAAAAGAACGATCTGCCGTAAAATGGTATCATATACGCACAAACGGAGGCTTCGGGCGTTGAAAACGCGCCATACGCGCCGCGTCTCCGTTTGTCTAGGACCAAGGCAGGAGTTGATGGACCATAGGCAAACAGGCTGAAACGATGAAGACGATAAGAATAGGTGCTGTGATAAACGCGACGCTGAAGCCCAGCCGCGACTTTCTGGTCGGGCTTGAGCAGAGTGCGCAGGAGCAGATGCTGACGTATCCAGGGTTGATGCTGAAGTTCTTTCTCGGCAGTTCGGCCACGACGATGGACAACTTGGAGACGTTCATGTCGGCGGATATGGACGTGGTCGTGTTCAGCGGCATGGGCCGCGACCTGCCTTTCCGCCTCCTCGGTTCGCTCAAGCGCCGCCCGCCGGCCGTCTTCGCCGAATACACTCCGTTTTCCGAAGAGGACTGGGAAAGGCTCGGCGACGGCGCCATGGTGATGTTCGACAACGAGGCGATAGGGCGGCGGGCCGCCGATTTCTTCATCGCCCGCGGTCTGCGCAACTTCGCGTTTCTCAGCCGCAACGGCTACCGAGAGGACGTGACCGGCTCGATACGCGGCCAGGCGTTCCTCGCCCGTCTGAGGGAGGTCCTAGGCGAGAAGGTCAACTATTCCGAGAAAACCATCGGCGAATTCGCGGAGAACGAGGACTACTGGGAAATCGACCAGGAGCGCACGGCCAGCTGGGTGGAGTCGCTCCAGTGCCCCTGTGGCATCTTCGTGAACGGCGACCGCCTCGCCTTCAAGCTGGCGCAAGGCTGCCGCCGCCGCGACATCCCCGTGCCGGACCGTTTCGAGATACTTGGCATAGACAACAACAACGGCTGCTGCGAGAAGGCCATACCGGCGATCACGGCCATCGTGCCGGGCATAGACCGCTTCGCGGAGAAGACGGTCGAGGTGGCGCTCGCGCTGGCCTTGAACCCGAAACTGCGCCGCGAGCGCCACGTGGAGGTGGTGTCGGCTTCGGAACTCGTCGAGCGCGGCAGCACCGCGATCGGCCGCGGCTACGGCAGGGTGGCGGTCCGCGCCAAGGAGTTCATCCGTGCAAACGCCTGCAAGGGAATATCCGTGCTCAACGTGGCCAAGGGGCTGGGCGTCTCGCGCCGCACCCTCGAAATCCGCGTTCGCGAGGCGACGGGCAAGAGCGTGCACACGCTCATAAGCGAAATCCGGCTTGACGAGATCTGCCGTCTGCTCAAGGAAACCGACTTGCCGATCTCCGAAGTGATCACGCGCTCGGGCTACGCTCTCACCACAAACGCTTTCGTCCTCTTCAAGAAGACGTTCGGCATGACCATGCGCGAGTATCGCCGCGCCAACAGGAAACCGCAGGCCTGATCCCCGTCCGGCAGCCGGAGCAAACCAAGCCGCGAGGTGCGTTGCGCCTCGCGCTTTTTGTTTGTTTCCCGCTTGTTTGCCGCCGTTTCCATTGCTTATCGCGGCAATGGCGCCTGTGCGCCGGGGGGAGGGTGCATGGACGGGCGGCAAGTCAATATATAGACAGGGGGCGAGTGAATATATGGAGTGCGGCAGGCGACAACCTGTCCCTTCCGCCAAATTCTGCGGCACGGGTTGCAGGAAATATGGTATAATATGCGCCGTGAACAAGGAAAGCAACGTAGAGGCTAAGGAGGCGAGGGTGCTTGGACGGTATCTTTCGCCCCTGGGCGTCTGGGCGTTGGCGTTTGGCTCCGCCGTGGGGTGGGGGGCGTTCGTCATGCCCGGAACGACGTTCCTGCCGATCGCCGGCCCGCTGGGCACGGCTGTCGGCATTGGCATCGGCGCGGCGCTGATGCTGCTGATCGGCATCAACTACGGCTGCCTGATGCGGCGCTACCCGGACGCCGGCGGCGCCTACAGCTACGTCAAGCGCGAGTGCAACTACGACCACGGCTACCTGTGCGCGTGGTTTCTCATACTGACCTACGTGGCGATAGCGTGGGCCAACGCGACGGCGCTGGCCGTGATAGGCCGCAAGCTCTTCGGGAAGATGTTCGCCGTTGGCGCGCACTACACCGTGGCCGGATACGACGTGTATCTGGGCGAGGTGGGGCTTTCCGCGCTTGCGCTGCTGGTGGTGGGCGCGCTGCTGATCGGCGCCAAGCGCCTGGCGGTGCGCTTGCAGGTGGCGCTGGCGGCGCTCCTCTGCGGCGGCATAGCGCTGGCGCTGGCCGTCGCGCTGTGGGGGGAGCGCACCGCCTCGCTCGCGCCGGCGTTCTCTACGCTGAACGACGAGGCCGTGCCGCTCCAGGTGCTGAGCATCGTCGCGCTGGCTCCGTGGGCGTTCGTCGGCTTCGAGTCGGTGACGCACTCGGTGGAGGAGTTTCGCTTCCGCTCGCGCCGTCTTCTCGGCATACTGGTCTCGGCGCTGGCGACATCCGCGTTCGCCTACGTGGCGCTCACGCTCGTCGCGGCTTCCGCCCGGCCGGAGGGGTGCGCGAACTGGCGGGACTACGTGGCGGCGCTCGGCCGCTACGACGGAGTCGAAGGGCTGCCGGTGTTCTACGCGGTGGAGGAGGAACTTGGCGGCGCAGGCCTCTTCCTGCTATGCCTCACGACGTTCGCGGCGATCGCCACAGGCCTCATCGGCCATCTGCTGGCGGCAAGCCGCCTGCTCTTCGCGCTTTCGCGCGATGGCATCCTGCCGCGCTGGTTCGGCGCGCTCACGAAAGGCGGGACGCCCGTCAATGCGCTCGTCGTGCTCGTCGGCGCGTCTTGCCTGGTGCCGTTCGCCGGGCGCACGGCGATCGGCTGGATAGTGGACGTGACGACAATCGGGGCCTGCATCGCCTACGCCTACGTGTCGTATTGCGCGTTCCGCGTGGCGCGAAAGGCCAAAAACACGCTCGTGACGGTCTGCGGCGCGGTGGGGACGGTCGTCTCCCTGGCGTTCATCTTCTATTTCCTCGTGCCGAACTTCTGGACGGTCGGGGCGTTCGCGGAGGAGTCCTACTTCATACTGGCCGGGTGGTGCATACTAGGCTTCGTCTGCTTCAGGGGCGTGTTCAGCCGCGACAAGGCCCACCGCCTTGGCAAATCGACGGTGGTGTGGCTGGCGCTGCTCTTCCTCATATTCTTCGCGTCGCACATGTGGGTGCGGCAGGCCACGCACCGCCTCACCACGTCCGTGGTCACGCGCATCGGCGAACACTACCAGGCAGAATTCGCCTCCACCGCCGCGCTTTCGCCGGAGAAGGACGAGCGCTACCTTTCGAGCCAGCGGGAGCTGATCGACGACGCGCTCACCCGCGACAACTTCATCCAGATGGCGCTCGTGGTCCTCGCGCTGGCCATCATGTTCTCGGTGTATTCCACGATGGCGCGGCGCGAGCGCGAGGCCGCCAAGGCGAAGGAGTATTTCTTCTCCACCGTCAGCCACGACATCCGCACGCCGCTGAACGCCATCATCGGCTATTCGCAGATGATGAAGCTCGGCTTCCGCACGAAGGAGGAGCAGCAGCAGGCGATGGAGTCCATACTCATCAGCAGCGAGACGCTGCTGCGCTTGATCAACGACATCCTCGACCTGTCGTCGCTGGAGGCCAACAGCATGTCTATCGATCCCGAGCCGACCGACTGCCAGCACCTGCTGGGCGAGATCGTCACGTCGTTCAACGTGGCGGCGCGCAAGAACGCGGTGGAGCTGCGTCCGCGCATAGAGCCGATGCCGCTGCTGATGCTCGATCCGCAGCGCATCCGCCAGATAGCCTTCAACCTGATCGGCAACGGCATCAAGTTCACGGAGAAGGGCCACGTGGAAGTGCGAGCGTGGTTCGCGCAGGAGAAGGACGCGCCGATGGGCTCCTTCCACTTCGAAGTGGAGGATACGGGCGTGGGCATCGGCGAGGAAGACCAGTCCAAGATCATGTCGCCCTACGTGCAGCTCGGCTCCAAGCTCGCCCGCCACGGCGGCACCGGCCTGGGGCTGGCCATCTGCAAGCAGCTCGTCCACGCCATGGGCGGCACGCTGAACCTCGTCTCCAAACTCGGCGAGGGCTCGACATTCTCCATAGAGATACCGCGCGTCAGGATGCGCGAGCGTCCTGCCGCCGAAGCCGCCCGCCCCGACGGCGC
>CAMOIK010000146.1 GCA_946615875.1 uncultured Verrucomicrobiota bacterium
ACGAGGTCTATTCGTCGTCGATGGCGCAGAGCACCGACTCTGGCGTGACCGGCTGGCCCTTTTTGCGCAGCACTAGAATGCGGCTGATGAGCGCGGACTCGAAGTCCGTGATGCGCACGCCGTCCTTTCGGTCCTGGAGGATGCGCAGAAGGTTGTTGGCGGTGAGCTGCTCGCGCGGCGGAGTGCGGCGGAAGAAGGCGCCGATCACCGCCATCGCGGCGGCGGAAAACGGCGCGACTGCGGCCGAGAACACCTTCCACGGGTTTGCGAGGGCGAGCATTCGGCGCAGCGGACGCGCCGCGCATATCCTCTTGGGCAGGAACTCGCACAGGTAGAGCATCGTGAACGCCGCAGACACGCTCCACGCCGTGCGCGAGAACGCGCTGCCGGGGAAGGCGCGCTGCGCCAGCGCCGCCGACACGCTGGAGAATACGACGGCGGCCAGGTTGTTGCCGATGAGAAGGGCGGTCATCGTGCGCGGCATGTCCGCCAGCGCGGCGGCCAGCGTCTTCGCGGCGCGGCTGCCTTCGCGCGCCATGTGCGTAACGCGCATCCTGTTCAGCGACAGAAGCCCCGTCTCCACGCCGGCGCAGAACGCCGCCAGCGACGCAGAGGCGACAAGCAACAATACAAGAAGGACTGGAAGCATGGCGATCAGGAATGAAGGATGGTGGATGGCGGTCGTTGGTTGTCGGCGGAGAGGGAATGCGGAGTTCCCTCACATATCCTCCTCGGTCTTTTCCACGGCCTCGTCGGTCTCGGCGAGGAGTTCGGCGTCGGAGTCGGTCTCTGGGTAGTTGAGGATTTCCAGCTTGACGCGGGTGACGCGGCGGCGGCGGCGGTTGAGGATGGTGGCGCGGCATCCGTCGGCTTCTATCTGCTGGCCGACGTGTGGAATGCGCTCGGCGTGGAACGCCACCCAGCCGGCGAGGCGGTCGGCGTCCTCGGCCTCCAGTTCGATGCCGAGGAGGCGGTTGATTTCGTCCAGCGAGGCGCGCGCGTCGATCGTCCAGGTGCGGCGGCCGGTCTTGACGATCGTCGGCTCGTCGCCGTTCGAACCGAAGATGGCCGGGCCGAAGATCAGTTCGAGGATGTCGTTCGGCGTGATGAGGCCGGCCGTGCCGCCGTATTCGTCGAGGACGATGGCGAGCGGCTTGCCGCTTTTGCGGAAGGTCAGCAGCAGGTCGTCCAGCGTCACCTGTTCGGGCACGAAGAGCGCATCCTCGATCTGGCCGGTCGAGGTGTCCATCACGCCCTCGATCACGTCCGGCGATCTGCGGATGACGGGCAGGTGGCGGTGGTGGAAGCGAGAGGGCTGGGCGTGGCTGGAAGTTTGAGCGGGGCGGGCGGGGAGGTCGATATCGTAAACTTCCATATCGACGCGAGGGGTCATTTCGTCGTTGGCGTGCAGCTCGGAAAGCCGCAGGACGCCCTCGATCATCTCGGCGTCGGCGGACGCGAATTCGCCGTTCTCCGCCGCGTTCTCCAGGACCGAGACCAGTTCGGCGTCGCTGAGTGCGCGGCGTTCGCGCTTGAGCATGGGTGCGAACGCGATCTCCGCGAAGCGGAAGGTGAAGAGGGCGGGCGAGAGAATGAAGCGCCAGAAGAGGAGGAGCGCGGCGCATCCCGGCGCCAGGCGCTCGGCGTTGCGCAGGGCGATCTGCTTCGGCGTGACCTCGCCGAAGACCAGCAGCAGCACGGTCGTCAGCGGCACCGCCGCCACCCCTCCCCACGACGGAAAGAGGCGGTCCATCGTCACGTAGCCGAGCGTCGCTATCGCGAAGTTGACGAGCGTGTTGCCCACGAGCAGGGTGGAAAGGCTTTTCGCGGAGTCGGACAGGCACTCCTCTACGCGCGCATCGCTCTTCGCGCTGCGTTCGCGTATCCGCGCGCGCTGCGTGGGCGTGAGCGAGAAAAGTATCGTCTCCGCGCCCGAGAAGAACGCGGAGAGAATGAAGAGCAGTGCGAGCAGCGCTATCTGTGCGGCGAGAAGCATTCCACTGCCATCTACCCTCTACCCACTGCCCTCTCTCTCAGAAGTGCTTGACCTTCGGCTGCCAGCCGGCAGCTTCTTCCGCGGAGAACTGCGCGAACGCCATCACGATGAGCCTGTCGCCCACTGCGCCCTTGCGGGCCGCTGCGCCGTTCAGGCAGCAGACGTGCGAACCGCGCCGCCCGGCGATCGCATACGTCTCGAAGCGGTTGCCGTTCTCCACGTCGGCGACGAGGATCTTCTCGTATGGGAGAATGCCCACCGCCTCCATGTCGTCCGGGTCGAGGGAGAGCGAGCCTTCGTAGTCGAGGCGCGCTTCCGTCACGCGTATGCGGTGGAGTTTCGCCTTGAGCAACGTGAAAGTCATTGTTCTTCGCCTCCGTCCAGCGCCTTCTCGCGCACCATGGTTTCCGTCACCACCACCTTCTTGCCGGCGTAGTCGGCGGCGTCGAACATGACGTCCGTCATCAGCCGCTCCATCTCGGCGCGAAGGCCGCGCGCCCCTGTCTTGCGCGAAATCGCCGCCTTCGCGAGCGCGCGCAGCGAGTCAGGCTCGAATTCGATTTCGACGCCGTCCATGGCCAGCAGCTTCTTGTACTGGCGCACGAGCGCGTTCTTCGGCTCTGTGAGCACCTTGACCAGCTGGTCTTCGGTGAGCTCCTTCATGACGGTGATGACCGGCAGGCGGCCGGTGAACTCCGGGATGAGGCCGAACTTCACAAGGTCCTCCGGGCGCACGTCAAGCGGCGCGTCGTTCGCGCCGGCGTCCTTCGCGGCGTCGTCCTCCCGCGCCTTGCCGCCCGCGGCCAGCGAAGCGCCGAAGCCGATAGCGCGCTTGCCGGTGCGCTCGCCCACGATCCTGTCGAGCCCGACGAACGCGCCGCCGCAGATGAAGAGGATGTTGGAGGTGTCGATTTCGATGTATTCCTGGTCCGGGTGCTTGCGCCCGCCCTTCGGCGGCAGACGGCATATGGTGCCCTCCAATATCTTCAGCAGGGCCTGCTGCACGCCTTCGCCGGATACGTCGCGCGTTATGGAGACGTTGTCCGTCTTGGACGAGATCTTGTCGATTTCATCCACGTAGATGATGCCGCGCGAGGCGAGATTGACGTCGCCGTCGGCATTCTGGAGCAGGTAGCGGACAAGGTTCTCTACGTCCTCGCCCACGTAGCCGGCCTGCGTCAGAACCGTGGCGTCGCCGATCGCGAAGGGGACGCCGAGGATTTTGGCGAGGGCCCTTGCCATCAGCGTCTTGCCCGTGCCCGTGGGACCGATGAGCAGGATGTTCGACTTCTCTATCTCCACGTCGTCGCCGCCCTTGCCCTTGGCGTCGCCGCGCTTCTTCGCCAGCGCCTCCAGGCGGCGGTAGTGGTTGTGGACGGCGACGGAGAGGACTTTCTTCGTCTCGTCGTGCCCGATCACGTAGCGGTCCAGGAACTCCTTGATTTCCTTGGCGCTGGGCGTGGGCGGCAGCGGCGCGGCCTTTTCTCTCGCCGTCGCGTGGCGCTGCACCAGTTCGTGGGCGCGTTCCACGCACTCCACGCAGATGTTGCCGTCTTCGCCTGGGATCAGCGCCACTTCCGCGCCGCCGCGCCCGCAGAACGAGCACTTCATCTTTGATTGGCTCATTCGACCACCTTGTCTATCAGTCCCCACTCCTTTGCCTCCTGCGCGCTCATGAAGTGGTCGCGGTCGGTATCGCGCACGACTTCCTCCAGCGGCTTGCCGGAGTGCTTGGCCAGGATTTCGTTGAGGATCTGCTTGAGCCGCAGGATTTCCCTGGCGGTGATTTCGATGTCGCTCGCCTTGCCTTCCGCCCCGCCCCACGGCTGGTGGATCATTATGCGCGAGTTGGGCAGCGCGTGGCGCCTGCCGGCCGCGCCGGCCGCCAGCAGCACCGCGCCCATGGAGGCCGCCTGCCCTATGCAGTAGGTCGCCACGGGGCACTTCACGAACTGCATGGTGTCGTAGATCGCCAGCCCGGCCGTCACGCTGCCGCCGGGCGAGTTCACATAGACGCTTATCTCCTTCTTGGGATCCTGCGACTGCAGGAAGAGCAGCTGCGCGCAGACGGCGTTGGCCATCTCGTCGTTCACCTCGCCGGAGATGAACACGATGCGGTCGAGCAGCAGGCGCGAGTATATGTCGTAGGTCCTCTCGCCCTTGCCGGTCTGCTCTACGACGTATGGAACCATGTATGACTGGGTCATGGGTAGATGGTGGTTGGGTAGTTGGTAG
>CAMOIK010000147.1 GCA_946615875.1 uncultured Verrucomicrobiota bacterium
CGCTGCTGTGCGGCTGGTCCGCGCCGACGTTGCGGATGCCGTCGTAGTGCACGAGAAGCCCCTCCTGGACGTAGTCGCTTACGTCCCACTTAGACAGGTCGAGGTATTCGCGCTCGCTGATGTCGCCGTGCGCGGCGGCGGCGATCGCGACAGGAAGCGCCATTGCGGCGACGCGCCGGCTCAGACGGAAGCATCTTCTGGTTCTCATTCTCATGTTCGCCCTTTCTTGATTTTGCCTCTATTATACCATAAAGCCACGTCCAAAATCCGCGAATAGTCGTTCTATGGACATTCTCGCGGAGATATTGTATAATACGCGGCCATGGGCAGGAACCAGGAATTTCCATACCGGCTGGTGGGCAAGGGCGCGGCGAAGTCTTCGTCGAGCAGTCTCGGCGCGTCCGACGAGATCCGTCTGGTGTCGCTCGCGCCCGACGGGCTGGAGTGCATCGTCGGCGTCGGGCGCTCGCAGATAAGCCTCAACCGCGTCAGCTTCCCTGAGCACGAGCATCCCGGCTGCATCGAGCTCCACTTCTGTCTGCGCGGCTCGCTGGTGTTCTCCGCCGGCGGCGAGACGTTCCGCTGCCTGCCCGGCGACATCTTCCTCACCCAGCCAGACATGGCGCACCACTTGGTCGAAAGGAAGCGCGGCCAGCGCCACTTCTGGATGATGTTCAGGTTCCCGAAGCGCGGCGACGCCCCCATACTGGGCCTGGACGCCAGGGAGTCGGCGCTGCTCTGCCGCCGCCTCGCCGCCATACGCCACTGCCGCTTCAGGGGCGACGAACGTCTGCGGACCCTTTTCCAGAACATCTTCGACATATGCGAGGCGGAACCCCGGAGGGGGACGTTGAGGACGATAAGACTCAAGGCCGTCGTCCTAGACCTCCTCCTCGTCGTCATGGACTGCGCCGAGCGCGAGGCATCCAAGCCCGAACACGCCAACAAGAGGCTGCTCGGCATCATAGAGGCGATACGCGCCGACCCGGCCCGCGCCGCATCCATCGGGGAACTGGCGCAGGCCGCCGCGCTGAGCGAGAGCCGCTTCGCCTTCCTGTTCAAGCTGGCCACCGGGCTGCCGCCGCACGCGTTCATCATGGCGTGCAGGATGGAGGAGACGAAACGCCGCCTGCGCGACACCGGCGACCCGATCGCCAAGATCGCCAGCGACATGGGCTTCGCTTCCGCGCGTCATCTCGCCGTGCAGTTCCGCCAGCACTGCGCCTGCTCGCCGCGCCAGTTCAGGGCGGGCGCGCGCTAGACCGCCCGCCTGAACACGAGCGACGTATTGACGCCGCCGAAGGCGAAGTTGTTGGACATCACGAACTCCGCGTCGATGCGGCGCGGCTCGCCCATGATGTAGTCCGGCCCGGCGCATTCCGGGTCCGGCGAGGAGAGGTTGAGCGTCGGGTGGAACCATCCGGCGTTCATCATGAGGATTGCCATTTCCGCCTCTATGGCGCCGCAGGCGCCCAGCGTGTGGCCGATGTAGGATTTCGTGGAGGAAAGCGGCACCGGCCTGCGGAACGCCGCCATCGTCGCCTTGGCCTCCGCCGCGTCTCCCGCCTTGGTCGCCGTGCCGTGGCCGTTGATGTAGGCTATGTCCTCCGGCGCGATGCGCGCGTCCGCCAGCGCGCCGGAAAGCGCGCCGGCCATGGTCTCGGCGTTGGGGTTCGTGACGTGCGTGCCGTCGGTGTTCTCGCAGAAGCCCGCGACCTCTGCGAGGATGGTCGCGCCGCGCGCCAGCGCCCTCTCGCGCTCCTCCAGCACCAGCGTGGCCGCGCCTTCGCCTATCACCAGCCCGTCGCGCCGGGCGTCGTATGGCGCCGGCGTGAGGGAAGGGCTGTCGTTGCGCAGGCTGGTGGCGTAGAGAGTGTCGAAGACGGCGACCTGGCTCGGCGAGAACTCCTCCGCGCCGCCGGCCAGCATCACGTCCTGCACGCCGTAGCGGATCAGCTCGCACGCGCTGCCGATGGCGAGCGAACCCGACGTGCACGCGGTGCCAGTGGGAACCAGGCGGCCGTGGGTCTTGAAGTGGACCGATATGTTCACCGCCGTCGTCTGCGGCATCAGTTTGATGTAGGTGCCGCTCGTTATGTTCTTGAGCTCGTGCGTGTAGAGGAGCGAAAGGAAGTCCAAATGCGGCATGATGGAGCCGGAACAGCTGCCGTACGCCACGCCGCACCTGCCGCTTTCAAGCGTGGCCGCGTCGAGCCCCGCCTGCGCCACGGCCTGCTCGGTGGCGGCCAGCGCGTACATCGAGACTTCGCCCATGGTGCGCGTGGTCTTGCGGTTCCAGTGCGGCGGCCGGCTGAAGCCGGCGAGCGAGCCAAGGTGCGAGTTGAGCCCCTTGTAGGACTCCAGCTCGGGGAGCGCGCTGACGCAGTTCTCGAACCTGCCGAGCCGTGCGAACGCCTCGCCGACCGTCTGGCCGAGCGCGCTCACTATCCCCATGCCGGTTACGACCACTCTGCGCATGGCTCACGCCGGCTTGTAGGAGTCCTTCAGCGACACCGTGCGGTTGAAGACGGGCGCGCCGGGGCGGCTGTCGCGTTCGTCCGCCACGAAATATCCCGTGCGCTCGAACTGGAAGCGCTCGCCCGGCTTCGCCTCGCCCAGCAGCGGTTCGACGTAGCCTTCGACGACCTTCAGGGAGTCGGGGTTCATGTATTTCAGGAACTCCGCCGGGCCGTCCTTCAGGGGATCCTTCTCGGCGAAGAGGCGCTCGTAGAGGCGGAAGGTGGCCTTGACGCCCGTGGCGCAATCCACCCAGTGGATGGTCCCCTTGACCTTGCGGCCGTCGGCGGCGTTGCCGCCCCACGACGCCTCGTCCCACGTGCCGTGGATTTCCGAGACCCGTCCGTCCGGCCCCTTGATGCATCCCGTGGCCTTGAAGATGCACGCGCCGCGCAGCCGCACCTCCTGGCCGATCGCCATGCGGAAGAACTTCTTTTCCGCCGCTTCCATGAAGTCGGCGCGGTCGATCCACAGCTCGCGCCCGAACGGGATCCTGCGCACGCCCGCGCTTTCATCGAGCGGGTTGTTGGGCAGCTCCACGGGCCTGGCGCCGGAGGCCGCCGCTTCGTCCCAGTTGTCGATGACCACCTTCACGGGGTCGAGCACGGCCATGCGGCGGGGGGCGGTCCTGTTCAGCTCCTCCCGGACGCACCACTCCAGCAGCGCGGGGTCGCTCTCCGACTCCATCTTGGATACGCCGACGCGCTCGCAGAACTCGCGTATGGCGCCGGGCGTGTAGCCGCGGCGGCGCATCCCGCACACCGTCGGCATTCGCGGATCGTCCCAGCCGTCCACGTGGCCTTCCGTCACGAGTTGCAGCAGAAGGCGCTTGGACATCACGGTGTAGGTGATGTTCAGGCGGGCGAACTCGCGCTGCTGCGGACGGATCTTGACGCCGCCGCGCTCCGTCAGCATCCCCATCTCGTCGAGCCTGTCCACCACCCAGTCGTAGAGCGGACGGTGCACCTCGAACTCGAGCGTGCACATGGAGTGCGTGACCCCTTCGAGCGCGTCCTCGATAGGATGCGCGAAGTCGTACATGGGATATATGCACCACTTGTCGCCCAGGTGGTAGTGCGCCACGTGGCGGATGCGGTAGATCACAGGGTCGCGGAAGTGGATGTTGGGCGAGGCCATGTCGATCTTCGCCCGCAGGCACCACTCGCCGTCGGCGTACTTCCCGGCCTTCATGTCGCGGAAGATGGCGAGGTTGCGCTCCGGCGGCGTGTCGCGGCTCGGCGACGGGCGGCCGGGGCGCTCCGGCACGCCGCGATACTCCTTCCACTCCTCCTGCGTCAGGTTGCAGCAGTAGGCCTGGCCGGCCATGATCAGGTTCTCGGCCACGCGATACATCGTGTCGAACATGTTGGAGGCGTTGTAGAAGCCCGCCTCCGCGCCGTCCCCGGGGCCGCTCCACTGGAACCCCAGCCAGTTGATGTCCTTCTTTATGTTCTCCGCGTATTCGTCCGATTCCTTCGCGGGGTTGGTGTCGTCAAGCCGCAGATGGCACTCGCCGCCGAACTGCGCCGCCATGCCGAAATCGACGCACACGGCCTTCGCGTGCCCTATGTGGATGTAGCCGTTGGGCTCGGGCGGGAAGCGCGTCACCACCTTGCCGCCGGTCCTGCCCTCCGCGACGTCCTTTTCTATCCACTGCCGGAGGAAATGCCTTGATGT
>CAMOIK010000148.1 GCA_946615875.1 uncultured Verrucomicrobiota bacterium
CCCCCCGCAAACCGGTCTGACGGTCGGCGAGGGAACTCTGCGACGGCGGGTTCAAGCCGCCGGCCGCCTACTGCGCGGAGAAGCGAAACTCAGTAGAAGAGCGGTATATATCGCCTTTCTTGACGATTATGGACGGGAACTGCGGTTTGTTGGGCGAGTCCGGGGCGTGCTGCGTTTCGAGCGCCACGCCGCAACGGAAGGAAAGGTGCTCGCCGCCCTTCGCCTTCTGGTCGTATGATGCCCAGTTCGCCGTATAGACCTGCAGGCACGGCTCGGTCGTCCAAACCTCGACCTTGCGGCCGTTCAGCGGGCAGTAGAGGGAGGCGGCGTAGCCGACCGCATCGCCCTGGCCCTTGTCCAGCACCCAGTTGTGGTCGTAGCCCTTGCCGATTTCGAGCTGTTCGTCAGGCTCGTTTATGCGCTCGCCGATGCGCATGCCCTTGCGGAAGTCGAACGGCGTGCCGTCGACCTTGGCAATTTCGCCCGTCGGTATCTGCCCGGCGTCGGTGGGGGTGACGTTCGAGGCGGCGATGGTCATCACGTGATCCTCGATCGTCCCGCCCGATTCGCCCTTGAAGTTGAAATAGACGTGCTGGGTCATGTTGATGGGCGTGTCCTCGTCTGACTGGGCCTCGTAATCGACGCGCCAGACGTTGTCCTTGGTGAGCGTGTAGGTGACCTTGGCGATCACCGTGCCCGGGTAGTTTTCCTCGCCGTCGGGCGAGACGCGCGAAAACTCCACCCCCACGTCGTCTCCATCGACGAACGGCTTGGCGCTCCAGACGTAGGCGTCCCATCCGCGCTTGCCGCCGTGCAGCGAGCAACCGATGCCCGCCGGGAAGTTGTTGAGGGCCAGTTCGTAGTCCTTGCCGTTCAACGAGAACCTGCCGCCGGCGATGCGGTTGCCGACGCGGCCGATGATGCAACCCCAATACGGGTCGCCGCCGTCCCAGAACGACGGGTCGTCGCCGCCCACCACGACGTCCTTCATCGCGCCGTCGCGGTCGGGCGTGAACAGCCGCACGACCTTGCCGCCGTAGTCGCTGACCTCCAGCACCACGCCTCCGGCGCCGCGCAGCGTGAACTTGCTGGCCTTTTCGCCGTATTTGGTAACCCCGAAATTCGACACCTCGTAGGATGGCTTCATCTACTTCTCCTTTCCGTGTTGTTCCGTCCGCGCCAACCCTGGCGCGGCGCCCTGCAATCGACCAGCTCGCTCACTTCTCGCCCAGCATGCACTTCACCGAGCAGTCGCAGGCGAGCTCGCCATTGACATAGCCTTTCAGCTCGAACGTGACGAGCGGCTTGCGCAGGCGGACGATCTTCGCAACGGTGACGAGCTTGCAGCCCGGCGTGACGGGCTTGCGGAAGCGCGCGCCCTCCACCTGCGCCAGTATGAAGGATGCCTTCTTCTCGGCGCCGCCCAGCAGACCGTGCGCGACCAGACCGGCGCCGGCCGCCTGCGCCATGGACTCCACCAGCACCACGCCGGGGACGATCGGGTAGTCGGGGAAGTGACCCTTGAAGAAGTCGTTCTTCTCGAGCGTGTAAGTGTATTCTCCAATGCATCCCGTCTCGTCTGCGGCGATCAGCGTATCGACGAAGAGGAACGGCGGACGGTGCGGCAGCAGCTCTATGCCCGGCCGGTTGTATTCGCACTTGAACGTGGGTAGTTCCATTGCCTTACGCCTTCCTGAACACGAGTATGCCGTTGTGGCCGCCGAAACCGAGCGAGGACGAGAGCGCGACGCGGATGTCGCGCTCCACGCCCTTGTTGGGCGTGTAGTTCAGGTCCAGCTCCGGGTCGGGGTTCTCGTAGTTGATCGTGGGCGGCACGAAACCGTCCCTGACCGCCAGCGACGTGATGGCGGCCTCGATCGCGCCCGTGGCGCCCAGGCAGTGGCCGTGGCAGGGCTTGGTCGAGGATATGTTGATCTTCTTCGCCTGCTCCTCGCCGAAGACGCGCTTGAACGCGGTCGTCTCCATCTTGTCGTTGAGCGGCGTGGACGTGCCGTGGGCGTTGATGTAATCCACCATGGAGCGGTCTTCGACGCCGGCGTCCTTGAGCGCGGTCTCGATCGCCTTGACCGCGCCGTCGCCCGACGGGTCGGGGGCGGTGATGTGGTAGGCGTCGCACGACGCGCCGTATCCGGCCAGCTCGCAGTAGATCCTGGCGCCGCGCGCCTTCGCGTGCTCCTCGGATTCAAGCACGAGCACCGCCGCGCCCTCGCCCATCACGAAGCCGTCGCGATCGACGTTGAACGGGCGGCACGCGCGCTCGGGCGTGTCGTTGAACTTGGTCGAGAGCGCCTTCTCCTTCATGAAGCCGGCGACGGTGAACTCCATTATGACGGCCTCGGTGCCGCCCGCGATCATCACGTCGGCGCGCCCGGCGCGTATCATGTCGAGCGCGAAGCCTATGGCGTCGGTGGAAGAGGCGCAGGCGGTGACCACCACTTGGGCGGGCCCCTTCGCGCCGATGGCGATGGCGACGTTGCCCGCCGCCTCATTGGCGATCAGCTCGGGGATCGCGAAGGGCGAAATGCGGTCGGGCCCGCGGTCGAAGAGCGTCTTGAACGAGTCGCCCGTGACCTCCAGGCCGCCGATGCCGCAGCCGAACATCGTGCCCACTCGATCCATGTCGGGCTTGTTCTCCGCCGTGAAGCCGGCGTCCTTCCACGCTTCGTTCGCGGTCACCACGGCATACTGCGAGAAGAGCGCCATGTGGCGCATCGCCTTCTTGTCGATCAGGCCGGACGACACGGCGTATTCGTCGAAGCCGTGCAGCTCGGCGGCGATCTGCGCAGTGCAGCGCGACGCGTCGAATCTGGTGATCTTGCCGACGCCCGGCTTGCCCGCCTTGACGGCCTCCCACGACGCGGCAGTCCCGTTGCCGACCGCAGTCAGCATCCCGATGCCGGTTACCATTACTTTCTTGCTCATGTCTCGCTCCTCCTTTTGGAAATGTCTTGTTTGTCGCGTCGCGCCGCCCTACAGGTTGGGCCAGGCGCAGTAGGTGCCAGCGTAGGTGAGGCCGGCGCCGAACCCGACCATCACTATCTTCATGCCTTCGGAAAGCTCTCCAGCGCGGACGGCCTGGTCCAGGGAAATCGGTATGGACGCCGCCGACGTGTTCGCCGTGGTCTCCAGGTTCAGCCAGAACTTGGAAAGCGGCAGCTTCATGCGGCGCGCCACCGCCTCTATGATGCGCCCGTTCGCCTGGTGCGCGAAGACGCGGTCGAGCGACTCGGGCGTGGTGCCGAGCTTCTCGCAGAGGTCGCGCGCCACCTTCGAAAGTGTGCGGACGGCGAAAGCGAAGACGTCGTGGCCCATCAGCACGAGCTCCGGGCGTTCCGGCTCGGCTTTTGCCGGTATTCCCATGGGCGTGAAGGGCAGGGCGTTCTTGCAGCCGCCCGTGCGCGTTATGAAGTGCGCGCCCTTGCCGTCCGCGCCGAGTATCGTGTGCGCGGCGGTCTTGGCCGAAGCGACGCCCGGCGCCTCGTCGTTGCCGAGCACCACCGCGCCGGCGCCGTCGCCGAAGAGGATGCACGACGCCCTGTCGGTCCAGTCGAGGATGCGCGTCAGCGACTCCGAGCCGATCACCAGCGCCTTCTTGTCGGGATAGAAGTTCACAAAGCCGCGCGCCTGCTCCAGAGCATAGACGAAACCCGCGCACGCGGCCTGGAGATCGAACGCGCCGGCGTTCTCGCAGCCCAGCATCGCCTGCACCATGCAGGCGGTGGAGGGAAAGGGATTGTAGTCCGGCGTGGACGTGGCGAGGACGATGAGGCCGATGTCTCCAGGCTCGGCGCCGGCCGCCGCCATGGCCTGGCGCGCGGCCTCCGCCGCCATGGTGGCGGTGCTTTCGCCGTCGCCGGCGACATGGCGCGAGTGAATGCCCGTGTGCGAATATATCCACTCGTCGGTCGTGTCGAGCGACTTGGCGATGTCGTCGTTCGTCACAACCTTCTTGGGGAGGTAGCTCCCGGTGCCAAGGATCTTTATGCCCATCAATCGCCCTTTCTGTGTCTGTTGAACTCGTATTATACCATAAATTTCTCGCCTTGTGGCATCGCGACCGGTCACACGGCGAGAAATTTATGGTATAATGTGCGCATGAGCAGTCATTTTACCTTGATCGCGGT
>CAMOIK010000149.1 GCA_946615875.1 uncultured Verrucomicrobiota bacterium
TCCGGGTCGATGCAGTCGCAGTAGAGTTTGTAGTTCTTCTCCTTGATGGCGGTCATGAAAATCTCCATGAGGCGCTTCGGCGTGACGTCCGCAGGGATTTCCTTTACGGTGTACCAGCCGTTCTTGATGGCTTCGACCTTGTCTTCGCCGATGAACTTCCCGGTGTTTTCGCCGCTGTCGTCGCGCACCGCCATGACGCGTCCCGGCACGTAGAGGGCGACGGGCTCGACGACCCAGCCGTAGTATGCGCTGCCCACGCCGTCCTCGTTCGGCCGCGGGTTCTCCATCGTGATGTCGGCGAACTTCGCCAGCACCGTCCATTTCGTCACGTCCTCGAGGCCGGAATCGACGTTGCGGCGGTAGCGTTTGACGGCCCCGTAGGGGCCGAGCCAGTCGCGCCCGCCGATCTTCACGAAGTAGAACCCCGTCGAGGGTTTGCCGCTGAACACGTACTCGCCCGACGCGCCTACGAACTGGTGCGCGGGATACTCGATGTCGTCGAGAACGACGTATGTGTCGGCGAGGTCGTCAACGGAGATTTTCGCCGAATCGGGCGTGGGATGCGCTTTCTCCAGAATCTTCCCTGCATGAGCGGACTTGAACGCCTCCCATTCTTTCGCGCCCATCTCGGCGATAGTCTTGCGCAGAGTCTCCTCGTTGCGCTTGTACGCCGTCCACTCCGCCACGACTTCGGTGTAGTCGCCCTTGGATTTCATGAGGGCGGATTTGACGCGCTTGAAAAGCGCCTCAACGTCCGGATCGTCCGGGTAGGCGACCTTGAGCTTTTGTACGCGGTCGAGGGCGTCCTTTTTCGAGCGCCAGACCATCTTTTCGCCGCCGCGCTGCAGCGCCACTTCGCGTTCGAACTCCTTCACGTAGTAGTCGGCCTGGCCGACGAGCCGCCGCCTCTGCGCCTCGTCGGCCGCGCCCTGGCCCTGCGCAACGCCCGCCAACGCCAGCAGCAACAGCAGAGATGCAAATGTCTTCGTTACGCTCATTCCTTCAGCCTTTCGTGTGCCTTGGCCCATATTATACCATATTTTCGCCGGCGCCGCCGCGCATCATTTTTCGTCGGGAGGCGTCTTTTTAGGAGACTGGCAGAAGCGTTCGATGGGGCAGGCGGCGCATTTCGGGCGGACCGGCGAGCAACGCGTCTGGCCGAAGGAGACGAGGTGGCTGTTCCACGTCTTCCAGTATCTGACCGGCAGGATGCGGCGCAGCGCCATCTCAGTCTCGAGCGGCGTTTTGGTTTTGACGAGGTGCAGCCAGTTGCAGATGCGGTGGACGTGGACGTCCACGCAGATGGCCGGCAGTCCGAAGCCGACGGCGACGGTGAGGTTTGCGGTCTTCCGCCCCACGCCGGGCAGCTCGCACAGCTCCTCCACCGTGCGCGGGAGCGTTCCCCCGAAACGTTCGCGCAGGACCCGCGGCAGGGCCTTGAGGTGGCGGGCCTTGTCGCGGTAGAACCCCACTGGGTAGATGAGCCGCGCCAGCTCGTCTTCGTCCAGCCGCTCCAGATCGGAGGGGCCGAAGAGCCCGTCGCGCGCCGTCGCGAAGAGCCGCCTCACCGCGCCCGCCGTGCAGGCGTCTTTCGTGCGCGACGAGAGTATGGTGCCCACGAGCACGCAGAAGGGGTCGTGGGTCTGCGCTTCGACAAGTTCGATGATCGGTGCGGAGTGCGCGCGGAATTCCTTTGCGAGGGCGCGGTCGATTTCGGCGATTTTTTCCTGGAGTTCCATCTGTGCTAGAATATCCGGTCGATGACGTTGATGTATTTCCACTTGGGGTCGTATATCGAGCCGTTTGCCTTGAACTCCAGCAGCAGTTTGGTGAAAGGCCAGGTGATGGGATGGACGATCGCCCCCAGCATTGACTCGTTCTTGAGGAACTGGACTCTGACGAGGAAGTCCAGCTGGTCTTCGGCGATATCGTAGGAGCCCGTGCCCTTGAGCGATATGAGCCCGCCTTCGATGTAGAGGTTTTCGGTGCGGAAGACGCCGTTGGAGATGGAGTAGTCGAGCGACGCTTGCGACTGGTTCACTATGTAATCGACGCCCGGCACGTGTTCCGCGAGCAGGCGCGTGAGGCCGGCGAACAGTTTCAACTGTAGCAGGTGGCCGTCGGTGATGCGCGCCGTGCCGCGTCCGTTGAGGCGCGCGGCGACGTTGGTCGTCAGCGGGCCGGCGAGTTCGAATTCGCTGTTGATGATGCCGTCGCGTCCGTTGAGATCGAGGTCGAATATGTCGGCGAGCTCGTCGAGCCTGCCGTTCTTGTGCGAGCCCGTGGCCACGAACGTCATGTCCGCCTCCTCGAAGCCCGGCATTCTCACGATCACGGTGCCATCGACCTCGCCGCCGCTCTTCCCCCTGGCGCGTATGTTGGTGAGCGTGAGGGTGTCGCGCTCGAGCGCCCAGTCGAGCGAGAGGCTGCGCGTCTGGAAGCCGAAGACCGAGCCGCGCCAGAACCTTGCGCCGCCGGCGATGCTGTTCCAGCCGATGTCGTCTATGCTCGTGCCGATGTGCCCGTCGGCCGTGATTTCCGGCGCCGTCTCGCACTGCACGAAGTCGAGCGTGTCGGGGCTGATGACATCGACGATGCCGAGGATGTCCGGCAGCATCAGCTTCGACACGGCGCTGAAGTCCAGGCGCACCACGTCGTTTGTCATGAGCAGGCCGAGGCCGCCGGAGAGCTGCCGCCCCTTCGGGTCGAGCGCCACTGGCAGGTCCACCCGGAACCTGACGAACAGGTTCGTGCCGCGCGTCTTTACGTCCAGGTCGAGCTTGCCCTCCGCTCTCGCCATGTCCACGCCGTTGTATCTGCCCATCTCCGGGCGCAGGTCCAGTATCATGCGGAAGTCGTTGTTGATGAGGTTCACGTCGAATTCGCCTGCGGCGTCCACGGGCGACGGGACGTCGGTGAACGCGTCGAAGTAAGGCATGGCCGACGGTATGTCGAGGACTTCCATGAGCGGTCGGATGTGCGCCTGGGTGGCGATGCCGCGCACTTCGCCGTGCGCCCGCTGGCCGGCGAAATCGATGCGGAAATACCCGTCTTCGCTCACGCGGCGGCTCGCGCCCGGCCATTCCACGTGGACGTCGTCGAACGATATGAGGTTCCTCCTCACGCTCACTCGCGCCGTCACGGCCTCCGGCGCCAGGCCGAGGATGGCTGGGTGCTCCAGCTCCAGCCGGAAGTCTGGCAGGTCGGGGAGGTCCAGTTCAAGCGGCGCGTTGCGCTCCTGGTAGATCGGCAGATAGTAGGAGTCCGGCAGGCGGGGATACCGTGCGCCGACCACGCGCACCAACCGCCGCAGCGGGCTGACCGACAGCGCGGACGCGCACGCCACCGTCTCGAAGTCGTTCGTGCTGTTCAGGTCGTAAACGCGGATGCCCCGCAGCGTGATGCCGTGGCGCAGCCCGAACGCCGCCGAGTCGCACCGCACCAGCATCTCCGGCGTTGAGAGGCTGTCGGTGATCTTGTTCAGCCAGGAACGGGGCAGACGCTGTTCGCGGAAAAACAGGCTGAGCAGGAAGAGGAGAAGGAGTATGAAGAACCACTTCGCCACTCGCGCGAGGCCGCGCTTCAGTCTGCCTGGGAATTTGTTCACACCCTGCCGCTCCTATGCACCGTCTTCAAGCTTCTGCCGGTTGGCAGCCCCTAGGAGAGTCGAACTCCTCTTGCCTGGATGAGAACCAGATGTCCTAGCCGATAGACGAAGGGGCCATACTTGGTGCACCCGGTGGGATTTGAACCCACACACCTTGCGGCACCAGAACCTGAATCTGGCGTGTATGCCAATTTCACCACGGGTGCTACGGGCACATATTATACCATATCCGTTCGTCGCCGCGCAAGGGGGTATTTTCAGTTTTTTCGCTTGCCAAGCCCGGCCCTACTTCGTGCCAGTTTGCACTCGCCTCTATATTAAAGGAGTACAGCGGGAGGGGCGGGCTTCTGCTCGGTCGCAGACACGGCTGGGAGCCAATATATGGACAATATATAGAGAAGGGGCGGGTCTATATATGGAGAAGGGGGGGGGGGCTATATATGGAGAGGTGGCAAGTCCATATATAGAGAAGCGCAA
>CAMOIK010000150.1 GCA_946615875.1 uncultured Verrucomicrobiota bacterium
ACGATATTCGCCATTTCCATCAACAATACCCATTATGAGCAACCAGATGACGCGGCGGGAGTTCCTCGCCGGAATAGGCAAAGGCGGGGCGGAGCCCCCGCGAATGACGATGCGCGAAGACCTGCACGGCAACCGCGTATCGCTGCTCGGCTACGGCGCGATGCGCCTGCCGACGCGAGACGGCGGCCACGCCAACTCGTTCATCGAGGGGGCGTCGTCCAGCGAGATCGACCAGGAGGAAGTGAACCGCCACGTCGATTACGCGCTGGAGCACGGCGTGAACTACTTCGACACGTCGCCCGCATACTGCCGGGGAGAGTCCGAGACGGTGATGGGCAAGGCGCTCTCGCGCCACCCGCGCGAGAGCTACTTCATCGCGACGAAGCTTTCCAACTTCGCGCCCCAGCAGTTCCCGCTGGAGGCCTCCAAGGCGCTCTTCGAGAACTCCCTCAAGTGCCTTCGCACAGACTACATAGACTACTACCTGCTGCACGCGATAGGCAACGGCGGCTTCGACACGTTCAAGGACAGATACCTTGACAACGGCGCGCTGGACTGGCTCGTCACGCAGCGCGAGGCCGGGCGCATCCGCAACCTGGGCTTCTCGTTCCACGGCGACGCGCGGGCGTTCGAGTGGTGCGTGGAAAACCACCCGAAATACCGCTGGGACTTCTGCCAGATACAGATGAACTACGTGGATTGGCGACACGCCAAGGCCGTCAACCAGCGCAATCTCGACGCCAAATACCTCTACGAGACCCTCGACTCGCTCGGCATCCCCGTGGTGGTCATGGAGCCGCTGCTCGGCGGGCGCCTGGCGCGCTTCAACCACGCCGTCGCCTCCAAACTGAAGGCGCTGGACCCGGCCGCCTCCATTCCGTCGTGGGCGTTCAGGTTCTGCGGCACATATCCCAGGGTGCTCACGATACTTTCTGGCATGACGCGCATGGAGCATCTCGTCGAGAACGTCGCCACGCTCTCGCCGCTCGTCCCGCTCGCGCAGCGCGAACTGGACGCGCTGGAGGAGGCCGCGCGGCTGATGCTGCAGAACAAGACCGTGCCCTGCAACCTCTGCCAATACTGCATGCCCTGCCCCTACGGCATCGACATACCCGGCACCTTCGACTGCTGGAACCGCGCCTGCGTGCAGGACCGCCTGCCGGACGACCCGGCGTCGCCGACGCGCGCCGACGACCGCCGGGCGTTCCTGGCGGACTACGACGGCGCCGTGCCGCACCTGCGGCAGGCCGCGCACTGCATTGGCTGCGGCCGCTGCCTCTCGCACTGCCCGCAGCGCATAGACATACCAAAGCGCATGGAGGAGATCGACGCGTTCGTCGCAGACCTCAGGAAGGAGGAAAGACATGAGTGGTAGGAAAGTTTTGCGGGGGCTGCGGTGCATCGCCGCGGCGGCCACGCTGGCGGCGTTCTCCGCGCTGTTCCTCGGCGTTTCAGGCGCGTTCGCCAAATGGCTGGCGGCGCTGGCGAAGCTGGAGTTCGCGCCGGCGTTGATCGCGGGCGACCTCGCAGTCGCCGGCGGCATACTGGTCATGACGCTCCTCTTCGGGCGCCTGTACTGCGGCGTGTGCTGTCCGCTGGGCGCGCTCCAGGACCTCGCGTTTCTGCTCGCCCCGCACAAAGCGCAGGCAGCCAAGTGCGCGCGCACGAGGTCGCTTGCGCGCCACGCCGTGCTCGCCGCCGTCCTCGCGGCGGGGCTGTGCGGCCTGGGCTGGGCGTGGCTCGAACCCTACGGACTCTTCGGCAGGATAGTCTCGTCGGCCACGCTGGGGATGCCGGCGTGGGCGGTGGCGGCGCAGCTGGGGCTGGGCGCGGCGATATTCGCGCTCGCCGTCTGGCGCGGCCGCGTCTGGTGCAACTGGGTCTGCCCCGTCGGCACGCTGCTCGGCGCCCTTTCCAAGGCGGCGCCCCTCGGCCTGAAAATAGACCCGGCGAAGTGCGTCGCCTGCAGGAAGTGCGAGCGCTCGTGCCGCGCCGGCGCGATTTCCATCGCGGGCAAAGGCGAAGGCGGCAAGATCGATCCGTCGCTCTGCGTCCAGTGCCGCGACTGCTCCGCGTCGTGCCCGGTCGCCGCCATCGTGCCGCGCGCCCGCCGCATCCCGGCGCCGCAAACCGCGAAACCCGACGGCCAGAAACCCGACAGCCTGACGCGCCGCGAGTTCATCGTCGGCGCGGCGGCGTCGGCTGGCGCGGCGCTGGCCGCGAGGGCGGCGGACGAAAAGACGGTGGACGGGGGCCTGGCCGACATCGCCGCGCCAGGCATAGACGAGCGCAACGCACCGCTGAAGCCGGCGGGCGCGAAGTCGCTGCGCAACTTCCGCGAGAAGTGCGTCGCCTGCCAGCTGTGCGTCAAGGTCTGCCCAAACCGCGTCCTGCGCCCTTCCATGCGCCCCGGCGACTTCATGCAGCCGGAGATGGCCTTCGACAAAGGCTTCTGCCCGCCGGACTGCACGCGCTGCGCGAGCGTCTGCCCGGCAGGGGCGATCGCGCCGCTCTCCGCCGCCGCGAAGCTCCACACGCACATCGGCCAGGCCGTCTGGCACGCCGAGCGCTGCCTGGCCGCCACCGAGGGCGTGAACTGCACCGCGTGCTTCAGACACTGCCCGGCGAAAGCGATAGCGCGCGTCGATGGCGGCGGCGGCGCTCTCATCCCCGTCGTCGATGCCTTCAAGTGCATCGGCTGCGGCGCCTGCGAGCACGTCTGCCCGGCGCGCCCCATGCCGGCCATGACCGTCAAGGCGTTCGAGCGCCACCTTTCCTTCGACAAAATGGGCGAGGGCGACGCCGTCGCCGAAGCCGCCTCGCTGATCGAGAAAGGCGGCAAGGCATGCGTGGCCGTCAAGGACGGCGTGATCGCCGCTTCGCGCGACGGCAGGGGCGTGGCGCCGCTCCTCGACATCCTAGACCGCGAGCCGGAGAACCTGCGCGGCGCCATACTGGTCGATAAAGTCATAGGCCGCGCCGCCGCCGCGATCTGCGCCGTCGGCGGCGTCCGCCGCGTCTATGGCTTCACCGTGTCCGACGAAGCCGCCGACTTCCTCGCCGCGCACGGCATCGGCTGCGTCGCCCGCGCTTCCGTCCCGCGCATCCTCAACCGCGACAAATCGGGCCTCTGCCCCATGGAGCGCGCTTGCGAAGGACTGGACGACCCGGAAAAGATGGTCGCCGCTCTCCGCGCCGCCATCCGCTAGCCGCCGTCGGCGGCTGTGCATTGCCGCCTAGGGGACACGCCGCCGCAGAAGCGGCAGGCGCGGCAAAAAAGAACGGGCGCGGCCATTGGCCACGCCCCGTTCTTTTCTACGGCGATGCCCGCCGTTACCTGATGCTGAACACGATGCCGCCCTTCGCCGTGCAGCGCAGAGTGGCCATGCCCTCGCTCTCGACCACCTCGTACTTCCACGAACGCGCGTTGGCGCTGTCGCGGACGGTGAACGTCTTTCCACTGACGGCGCTGGCGGGGACGGTCAGCACGTCGTAGGGGCCGCCGCCGGGGACCGCCGCGAAATCCAGCACCACATTGACGGTGGCGCCGAGCGTCGCAGAGCCCGCGGAAAGCTTGGCGGCGGTGTCCGGACGCACGGCGGCGAAGGTGAGCGTTCCGCCGTCCGCGACCGTAAGAGCAGCGACGGTCGCATCCTTCTCCAGCTTCAGGTTGCCGTTCGCGGCGACAGAGAACGTGGCGTTGCGCAGGGAGTTCTCGGTCGTCGTGGTAGTAACGGCGTCGTCGCCCTCGCCGGTCGTGGTCGAAACCTCCTCCGTAAGGACGCAGTACCTGCCGATCGTAAGCGAACCGTTCTGGATAGTCTGGACGCCGCCGGCCTTGAACGAATCGGTTATCTTCGCCGCGACCGTATTCCACTGGTCGCCATATGTTCCGCCATTCGCCGCCGTCACGTTGTTCACCGTCAGCGACCCGCATATCTTGGAATTGGCATTCGTAAGCGTCACGCCGCCGTTGCCGGTTATCGAGCCGCTGCCGAGCAAACGCGAATTG
>CAMOIK010000151.1 GCA_946615875.1 uncultured Verrucomicrobiota bacterium
GTGGTGGCGCGGTGGTGGTGCGGGAAGTTCCACTCCACGCCGCCGGAGATCCACGCGCCCAGCATGCCGATCAGCGCCGGCTTCACCACGTGCTGGCGGTAGAACGTCTCGTAGCCGCTGGCCTTGTCGGTGAAGTTCAGCAGGTGGCCGCCGTGCTCCGGCAGCAGCCCCGTCTGGAGCCAGTCGTTCTCCAGCGTGAGATACTTGTATGTCTCGTCGAACTTGTCGTCGTGCAGCACGTCCTGCATCGGGTAGGGATACACTCTGCCCTGCGCGCCCTGGTAAACGCGCCCCGTGTAGAAGAGAGGAGTCTTGTCGTAGCCGCCCGGAGCGTAGGTGGGCAGCACGATTTCGCTTTCTTCGAACCGCACGCCGCCGGCCGCGGCCACGCCGCACGCCATCGCGGCGAGCGCCAAAATCACAGGTTTCTTGCTCATCATGCCACATATTATACCATGCGGCGCCGCGGCGAAACAGCCCGATTGTTCCAGAAAAACATATCCAATCGGGCAATCGCGCCCCCGCCGAGGCGGCAAATATGGTATAATGTGCGCATGGAGACGATCCTCTTTTTCCAATCGACGCTTCGCAAGAGCTGGCGGCAGAAGCTCGCCGGAGCGCACGCGTTCGCCCGCGAGCACGACTGGCTTGTGCAGTCGGTCAACAGGTTCGCCACGACCGACGAGATACGCGGCGTGCTGGAGGAGTGGACGCCCGCCGGCTGCATGGTCGATCGCGGCATGGCCAACAGCGCCGCGCCCGACCACCTGTTCGCCGCGGTGCCCACCGTGTATCTCGACCAGACGCCCGACCACCCGTCGCGCATACATCCCTGCCTGCTGCACGACTCCGCCGCCGAGGCCGCCGCGGCCGCCGCCGAG
Source organism: uncultured Verrucomicrobiota bacterium (assembly GCA_946615875.1). Taxonomy (GTDB): domain Bacteria; phylum Verrucomicrobiota; class Kiritimatiellia; order RFP12; family UBA1067; genus UBA1067. The sequence goes on from CAMOIK010000151.1 coordinate 882, forward strand.
CTGCTGGCTCGCAACTGCGCCTCCTACGCCTACATCGGCACCGGCGAGAACCTCTACTGGGACCGCGTGCGCCGCGAACGCTTCGCCCAGGCCATACAGTGCGAGACCGGCAAGACGGTGTCGGTCCTGCCCGGCAAGAGGCTGCGCGAGGCGCTGGAGGCGCTGCCCAAACCCTGCGGAATACTAGGCGCCAACGACGAGTGCGCGATAAAGGCCTACCACGCGGCCGTCGCCGCCGGCCTGGCCATCCCGGACGACGTGATGCTGGCGGGCATAGACAACGACGAGATATACTGCGAGGCGGTCGATCCGGGCCTCACCAGCGTCGAGCCGGACTTCGAAGGCGCCGGCTACCGCCTCGCGCAGATGCTCCACGAGGAGATATCCAGGTTCCGCCGGCACGGCGCCAGGCGGCGGGGCGCGCCGCCGACGGACACCTACGGGCCGCTCAGGATCGTCCAGCGCGGCTCCACCGCCGCGCAGGCGGACATCGGCCCGCGCGTCCGCCGCGCACTGGAATACATCCGCCGCCACGCCTGCGAACCTTCCATCGGGCTGGACGGCGTCATCTCCGCCATGGATTGTTCGCGCCGCCTGGCGACGCTCCTCTTTAAAAAGGAGTTGAAGCGCACCATTCTCGGCGAGATCCACCGCCAACGCTTCCTGCGCGCCTGCGACCTGCTGGAGCGCACCGACATGCCCATCTCCACGGTCATAGTCCACTGCGGCTACAGGTCGGACTCCTTCGTCAAGAAGCTCTTCATGCGCGAGACCGGAATGACGATGCGCGACTACCGCAGGCGGCGCCGCGCCTCCCGCCTCCCTCCGTCCTGATCCCGCCTCTAGCCTTTTGCCTCTCCCTCGTCCCTCCACCCTCCATCCTCGTCTCCGTTGCCCGATGGCGGCGCAAAATCGTTGCTCAAACGGGCGTGTGCGCACGTCGGGGATATGGTATAATGTGCGACGTCATGAGAAGAGCAATGTTTTTCGCAGCGGTTTCGGCGGCGCTGTGCGCGGCGTCGGTGGCGAGTGCTTCGCAGTTCCGGCAGATCCAGCGCATATGGGCGGTGGAGGAGGACAAGATAGAGGCGGCGCGCGCGGCCTTTCCGCGAGCGTTCGAGGACGGCGTGATCATCGCCACGTTTTCGGGGCTGAAGCTCGGCACGCCGGAAATACGCGATTTCGAGCGTCACAAGGCGTTCGCCGAGCGCATGAAGTCGCAGGGCGTGGAGGTGCAGGTGTGCATATCCTCCACCATCGGCCACACGGACGCGTGGACGCAGGAGAACGACTGCCCGAAGATGGCCGGCTCCGACGGCAAGGCGGCCAAGGCCGTCATGTGCCCGCGTTCGCCGGAGTTCGCCGCCAGGATGCGCGCCATCTTCGGCCGCTACGCTCGGCTGCATCCTTCGGTGATCTGGGTGGACGACGACTTCAGGATGCCGCACCACCCGCCCGTGGATTTCGGGTGCTTCTGCGACTCGTGCGTGGAAGGGTTCTGCGCGGCCAGCGGCGTCCGCCTGGACCGCGCCGGCATCAAGTCCGCCATCCTTTCCGGCGCGAAGGTCGATGGCGTGGACGTGCGGCGGGCGTGGCGCAAGTGGACGCAGGGCGCCCTCACCTCGCTCGTCGGCGAAATCTCGCGCGCGGTCCACGAGGTTGACGACGGCATAGCCATTGGTTTCATGTGCTGCAACCCGCAGGGCATGGCCTACGCGCCGTTCGACTTCCGGCGGTGGATCGCGCTCGCCCGCAACCGCGACGGCGAGGTGTGGTTCCGGCACGGCAGCGGCGCCTACACCGACTTCACGCCCTACGCCTCCGGCGGCATAGTCGCCAAGAACGTCGCCATCGCCCGCAACTGCGCGGCGACCGAGGGGCAGGGCGTCGTCAACCTCACGGAGGAGGTCACCTGCCCTTACGACCGCCGCACGAAATCACTGAGAATGACCTTCCTGGAGGCGGCGCTCAACATCGGCTTCGCCGGCGCGGACGGCGCCACCTACGACGCCATCAAGCCCAACCTCGACGAACAGCTCAGGCCGGACGCCATAGTCGCCGACGTGCACCGCCGTCACGGCAGGCTGGAGCGGATGCGCTCGCTCATCGCGGGCAAGCGCCAGATCGGCGTTTATCCCTTCTTTTCCAGCGACGTATGGCTGGCGAACGGCGCTGTCAAGTCGCTCTGGGATCTCGGAAGCCTGGGCATGGAGGACTGGCAGCCGCTCCTCTACATCGGCATCCCCTTCACCTTCCGCGAGAAGGACGCCTCGCTGCTGCTGCTTTCCGGCAAGTCCGCCAGGGCCGTGCCCGCGGACAGGCTCGAATACTGGCGGGGGCGCGGCATCGTGGCGGCCCGCACGGCCGCCGCCGAAGTCGGCGGCCTTGACCCGGCGCGCTCCTACGTGTTCCCGGCGGAGAAATGGAGCAACGCCGTCTGGCCGCGCAAGGAGTCGCTGGAGATCAAGGACGCCCTCGACCGCCTCGCCGGCGGCAGGATGCCCGTGCGCCTCGATACCTGCGTGAGGATGGCGACGAGCGTCTGGGAAGACCCCTCCTCCGGCGAGCGCGTCGTATTCCTGTTCAATCTCGATTTCGACGACGCCCGCGACGTCCGCCTCGCCTTCGACGCCGAATTTTCCGCCGAGCTCATGCAGGGCGAGCAGGGCTGGCTCGCGCTGGGGCGCGGCGACTCCGTCTCCCTCCCGCCGGTGCCCGCATGGTCCGTCGCCGTCGTGCGCCTGGCCAAGAACGGCGAATGAAGATCGACGCTCGCTGAATGAAGAACGTGGGTGCCGTGGTTTTGCGGCACCCACGTTCCTTGTTGCCCGCTCTTCGCTCGCCATTCTTCATTCTTCGTCCGTTCCAACGGACCGGCGGGGTCGTTGGAACGGACGGGCGTTTTCGTTCCGACGGACGGGCGGGGTCGTTGGAACGGCTGAAAGATTTTGAAAGATTCTTTGAGCGAAAACGTTTCAGCTTGCAGATAGTGGTATCGGGAAGGCTGCGGCCGCGTTCCCAGGACGGGCGCGGCGCCCGCCACGGCCGCGCCTCCCCTTTAAAAGGAGACAAGGATATGAAGCGCGAGATTTCGTTCAAGACGCTCCCGGTGTCTGCGGCGGTGGGGG
>CAMOIK010000152.1 GCA_946615875.1 uncultured Verrucomicrobiota bacterium
AAAACGGCGGGCGGTTGCCGCGTTTTTTCGCCCGCCTATCGAGCCGTGCCAAAAAATGGGTAAACTCCAGATAAAAATGCCAAGACATTGACAAAACGTCACGGAAATATGGTATAATATGTTCCAGGTAACGTGATGCGAGGCAGGAAGAGAACGGCGACGATGAAAGGCAGGGGCATATTGTTCGTTTTGACGGCGGCGGCAATCGCTGTTTGCGCCGTCGCGGACGGCCTTTCGCCGGTCGCGCGGTTCGCCCAGGCGCTTGGCGGGCGTCTCGCCGGAGAAGCCGCGTCCGCGCCCCGCGAAAACGAGGGTGCGCCCGACACGCGCACCGCCGAGGTGGTCGCCGCGGTCCTGGCCACGGTGGCGAAGGTCAAGGCGGCGCAGCCAGACGCCGTGCCCATGGCGTTCTGGGATTTCGACGGCACCATACTTAAAGGAGATATAACGCTTGGCGGCGAGTGGCTGGACACGCCCAAGCTCTACAAGGGGCTGGCCGAGCGCGCCGTAGAGGAGGGGTTCTGCCCGGCGGCGGAGCGCGACGCCGTATGGCGCAGGTTCGCGGAAGGCGGCGACGACGGCGCCGGCCGGCTAGGGCGGCTGCTGCTCGTCCCGTTCGTGTCCGGTCTTTTCGCGGGCCAGTCGTATTCCCGCCTGCTGGCCTTCGGCGAGGCGGAGTGCACCCGCGTCTATCGCAAGTGGCTGTTCGCATCGTCCCTGGAGGTCCTCAGGGCGCTGGAGGCCGCAGGCGTGGAGAACCACATAATCTCCGCAAGCCCCGAGGTGTTCGTGAAGTCGGCCGCCGCCATGCTGGGGCTGCCGCCCGGGCGCATCAACGGCACCAGGCTCGAGCTTGACGGCGACGCCATCACGTCGCGCATCGTCCGCCCCATCCCCTACGGCTCCGGCAAGACGGACGTGCTGCGCGGCATCGTCGCCGCCAGGAAGGGCGGCGTCCCCGTCGCCGCGTTCGGCAACAGCTACGCCGCAGACGGCGACTTCCTCTCTTACGTGGCGGGGAACGCCGAGCTGCCAGGCGGAGCCGTCGGCGTCGCGGTGATGATCAACGGCGGTTCCGCCGCGCCGTCTTCCGCCGCCCGTTTCATGCGCGTCTGCCACGAGCGCCTCGTCGGCGACTGATCCTCCGCGCGGCGGCGCCGCCCGGAGAAAAAGCGACGCGTCCAACCCAACCGATTTCCGTCTTCGCTCGTTGTACCAAGTAGGTATGCGAGTATGGGAGATGGTCAAGTCTGCGCCGGAAGACGGCGCAAAGGCTCTCGTCGCCGCTTATGCCGAGCGGCTGTATCGCTTCGCATACCGCCTCTGCTCCGACCCCTCGCTCTCCGAAGACCTCGCCATGCGCACCATCGTCCGCGCGCTTGGCGCCAACGGCTCCTTCGCGTCGGAGGAAGCGTATTTCACTTTTCTCTGCGCTATCTTGGTGAATCTGCACCGCGACGATCTGCGCCTCAAGGCCGCCAACGCCCTCGATTTCATGGAGGAGCCGCCCGACGCCGAGGATGCCCGCCCCGACCCCGCCGAGGCGCTTTCCGCCAAGTCCGACGCCGAAATCGTGCGGCGCGCGGTCTCGCGTCTTTCGCCTCTGCTGCGCGAAGCGGTGGTGATGCGCTACTTCGGCGGCCTCTCGGTGGCGGAGATAGCCTCCGCGCTGGCCGTGCCGGAGGGCACTGTCAAGTTCAGGCTGTCCGAAGCAAGGCGCAAGATACGCGAAATCCTGACCCAACGAAACGACCCTTTCCCACGTTGAACCCATTGGAGAAGAGAAATGGCTGGCGACTCTGCGGACAGATTTGAAGAGGGCGAAGGCGCGATTGCCGCGGCCCTGCGGGACATGGCGGACATCCCGCCGACATCGCACGGCTTTTCGCGCCGCTGCCTGGTGGCGGCGCGCGCGGTCCCGCGCGCGAAGGCGTTCGGATGCGGCGCCGCCCTGAGGCTGGCCGCCGCCGCCGCCATCGCCGCCGCCGCCACGTGGCTGGCCGCAGAGGCGTTTTTCGCAAGGCAGGCCGACGGCGCCGCGACGGTGGAAGACGTCTCGGCCGTCGGCGTGGTCGCCGCGCGTTTCTCCAGCGACGGCTCGGCCGCCATGTCGAACGAAAGCGTCGTGAACGCCGATCCAAACTCGACCGTCCTGTGGAAGACCCTCAACGCCGGACAATCGCAGATGGCGTGGGAATGGCCGGACGGCGCGAAGTCCGCCAGGCTCACGATCACCGGATGCGGACTGCGCGCCGAGAAGATATACGGCACCGACGACGCGTTCCCCGTTTGGAACCCGCCGGTGCCGGAGGATTTCGACGAGGGCGACGTCTATACCGCCCGCCTCACGTTCTATCGCGGCGCCAGGGGCATGGGAGACGAGATAGCGTCGCTCGTCGCCGACGGCATAGGCTTCGTGCGCGGCGTATCCGGCGCGCCGGCTCGCATTGGCGACGCGTCTTGCGTCAGGGTGCTGGTGATTGGCGCGATAGGCAAGTGAAGCGAGGGGGCGCGGAAATGGCCGGGTGCGGATTTGCGATGTTCACGACGGCGCGGCGGCTGGCCGCGCTCTCGCTGGCCGCCGCGCTCTGCGCCGCCTCCGCGGCCGCCGCGCCAACCGTCTCCGACGTCGCGATCGTGCAGCAGTGGCCGTGGTCGGAGGCGGTGTCGGTCGATTTCAAGGTGGGCGGGTGGGACGAGCCTCGGTGGACCGTGCGGGAGGTGCGCCTGACCGCATACGACGGCGACGAGCCGATCGGCCACGTCGCTCCGGCCGCCCTCTGCGGCGACATCGCGATCGACTGCGGCGGCGACAAGCACGTCACCATCCGCCCCTCCAAGGATCCCGCGCTCAAGGCCAGGGGGCGCATCGACCGCTTCAGGGTGGCGGTCGAGACCGTGCCGGTGCCACAGGAAGACCTGCTATACGTGGTGTTCGACCTTTCCAAGCTCGCCGGAGCGCGCGGCGCAAGGCAGTTCGTCACGCGCAACGCCTTGACGAACGGCGTGTGGGGCGCATGGGAGCGCACCACGGCGGGAGACGTCATTTGGACGGACGTCGCCGCAGACGAGCGATACTTCCGCGAGTGCATCGCGTTCCGCCGCATCCCCGCCGGAAGCTTCACCATGGGCCACGCCGCGGACGGCAAGGGGCGGCGCTATTCGCCCGCGAGATGCGTGACGATTTCCAATCCGTATTACATCGCGGTCTTCGAACTGACCAAATACCAGTACCGCATCATCGACAGCGGCAGAAACCTGTCGCGTCCGGACGTCCTGCTGCCAAGCGTCAACGACACGCTGAACACCATGCGCGGCGACTCCCTGCCGGGCGCCGCGCACGACTGGCCCTCGAAACGGGGCATCGCGCCGGATTCCATTGTCGGCAAGCTCGGCGTGCGCACCGGTCTGCCGGGGTGCTTCGATCTGCCGACGGAGGCTCAGTGGGAGAAGGCGGCGCGCGGCGGCACGGAAGGGGATGTGGCATACTACGACGGCTCGCCTGTCGCCGATACCGCAAGAGCCGACCCGCTCGCCTGGTTCTCCGCCAACACCTCCGGCGTCGGTGGCGTCAGGCGCGGCGGCCTGAAGGAGCCGAACGGCTATGGTCTCTACGACGTCCTCGGCAACGTATGGGAGATGGTTCTCGACTGGCAGAACGACGGCGAGCCGCTCGCGGAGATCGACCCCGTCGGCGAAACGACCCCTTCCCCGAAATACCCCAATCGCCGTATCCTCAAGGGCGGCGACTGGAAATTCTCGCGCTGCGACACCGTCACGCTCTACTGGCGCTCGCAGCATCCGTGCGACGCCAAGGATCCATGCATAGGCTCGCGCCTCGTTTTCAACCCAGTCCCCTACGCAAGTTCACAAGGAGAAAATAAACCATGAACGCCAATCGACACAAGTCCGCCCGCGCAGCGCTCGCCGCATCCGCCGTCTTCGCCGCCGTCTCGGCCTCCGCAGGCATAAAGTACTGGGACAGCCCGGACTACCGCGCCTTCGA
>CAMOIK010000153.1 GCA_946615875.1 uncultured Verrucomicrobiota bacterium
GCGAGCCGTTATGGAAAATCCTTTTCATCTTGCGCCGCGAATTATACCATAAATCACCCTTCCTCCGCAAGTATGCGCAATGATTTTTTTGGTAGCCGGTAGATGGCAGTGGGTAGATGGTAGAGGGGGGCGGCGCACCCAACTTTGCCTCTCACACCTCTCAAAGCCTACCGCGACGCCAATTCACGGACGGCGGCGTCGATCTGCCCGGGTATTGCGACGGGGAGAGCGTGCTCGGCGCCCGGCACGAGGCGCAGGCTGGCATGGGGAAATATCCGCATGAGGAAGTCGGCGTTCGCGCTTCTGACGATGCCGTCGCGCTCGCTCTGGAAGATGACGACGGGAATGGAGGCGAATTCGCCGCGCGAAGCCATCAAATCACGCCGCAAGTCCGTCGCCCGCAGGTAGCCGATCCCGCGCGACAAGTTCTCCTCCGTGTCGGTCATATACGGATTGGGGCGACCCTCCGGCACGCCGAATAAGCCGCCGCCCATCGTCAGGCGCAGCCCCGCCTCCAGCGCGGCCAGGCGCCGCTCCGTCATGCCCGCCCAGCCTTCGTCGCACATCATGCGCGGAGTGGCCGCCACAAGGACGAGTCCGGCTATCTTCTCGCGATGCCCCAGCAGAAGCCGCAACGCGCCGGACCCACCCATCGACCAGCCGACGAGGACTACGGAGTCCGCCGCCTCAAGAGCCTTTTCCGGCAAGCCGTCCAGCTGGTCGGTGTAGGAGAAGAGGCGGCTGCGCTCGAAACCGCACAGCGACCAGGCATCAGCCGATGCCGCCCAGCCATTGAGAATCCACGTCTCCACGGGACAATGCTTCGCAGAATTTGACGATGCGGGCGCCTATCGCGGCCTTGGAGAGAAGCGGCAGCGGCCGGGCCGCGCCATCCGGCGTGACGAACACGACACGGTTCGTCCTCGCGCCGAAACCCGCGCCCTGGGCCGTGACGTCGTTGGCGACGACAAGATCAAGCCCCTTTTCGCGGCATTTGCGGCGCGCCTCGGCCACGGCGTCGCCAGTCTCTGCCGCGAAGCCGATCTTCCTGCATCCGCCGACCGTTTTGAGGATGTCGGGATTCCTGACCAGTTCCAGGATCCCCGACATGCTCGCCTTCTTCAGCTTCGAGGCCGCCATCCGCCGCGGGCGCCAGTCTGCCACTGCCGCGGTGGAGACGAAGAACACGTCTGCGCGTCCGGAGCGCGCGGCGGACAATTCCTCCTCGACGGCGGCAAGCATATCGCGAGCGGAGACCACGTCGATGCGACGCACGCCCCTGGGGGTCGAAAGCGACACCGGCCCGGCGACCAGCGTCACGGCATGGCCGCGCCTTGCGGCGGCGGCGGCGACCGCAAAGCCCATCCGCCCGGTGGAAGGGTTGGAAATAAAACGCACCGGGTCGATATGCTCGCGCGTCGGCCCGGCGGTTACTATGAAGCGCAGCTCCATAGCGGTCTTCACGTTTCCGAGGCGGATCAGTTCTTGTAGGTGACCACCCCGGTGCCCTTGCGTATCACGCCGATCTGGCTGTAGTTCTGATGCTGCGCCTTAAGGATGTTGGTGGCCTTGGTCATCTCCGACTTGGGAAGGATGACGACGAAGCCGATGCCCATGTTGAACACGCGATACATCTCTTCGCGATCAACCTTGCCCTGGCGCTCGATGAACTTGAATATCGTCGGCACTTCCCACGACGCGCGGTCGATTTCCGCATTGACCGCCTTGGGCAGAACGCGCGGAATGTTGTCCGGGAAGCCGCCGCCGGTGATGTGCGCCATGCCGGTGATCTTGACGCCGCGCTCCATGAGCTTGGCAACAGGCTTGAGGAACGACTTGTGGACGGCCAGGAGGGCGTCGCCAAAGGTCTGGTTGGTCCCCGGCAGCTTGTCCTGCCAGGTGTAGTGGCAGAGGTCGAATATCACGCGGCGGGCCAGCGAAAAGCCGTTGGTCTGGAGTCCGCCGGACGGGAAGCCGATTATCACGTCGCCGGCGCGGATCGACTTGCCGGTGATCAGGCGCTTCTTCGAAACCGCGCCGACGATCGTGCCGACGAGGTCGTATTCGCCCGCGGGATAGAGGCCGGGCATCTCGGCGGTCTCGCCGCCAAGGAGCGCCATCTTGTTCTCGCGGCACGCCTTGCAGAGGCCGGATACGATCTGCTTGAACTGGCCGGCGTCAAACTTCGCCGCCCCCACGTAGTCCATGAAAAAGAGCGGCGTGGCGCCCTGCACGAGAATGTCGTTGACGCAGTGGTTCACTATGTCCTGCCCAACCGTGTCGTGCTTGTTCATCATGGCGGCGACCTTGAGCTTGGTGCCTACGCCGTCCGTGGACGCCACGAGTATCTGGTCCCTTCCGGACGGAACCTTGTGAAGCCCGCCAAACGAGCCAATGCCACCTATCACGCTCTGCGTCTTCGTGGTGGCGACCATCTCCTTGATGGCGGTCAGCGCCGACATCTTGTTGTCTATGTTGACGCCCGCCTGGGCGTATGCGGACTTCGTTTCTTTTGCCATGTGGAGTTAGAGGGATTTGGGGTGGTGGAGGTTGGGGGGCGCGAAAAGCCGCAAGGGCCTGAAAAGTCCGAAAGTTTGAGAGGGACAGGCGCAAACCTTTCAGACCTCTCAAACTTTCAGACCTTCCGAACATCAATCAAAGCTTGTCGTTGGAACCGAGGACCTTGACAATCTTGTGGATGTACATCTTCTTCATGTTGTCCCTCGCCGGCGAGAGATACTGGCGGGGGTCGAAGTGCTCGGGATGCTCGGCGAAGTGCTGGCGGATCGCCGCCGTCATCGCGAGACGGGAGTCGGAGTCGATGTTGATCTTGCAGACCGCGCTCTTGGCCGCCTTGCGGAGCTGCTCCTCCGGGATGCCGACGGCGTCGGGGAGCTTGCCGCCGAACTTGTTGATCGTGTCAACCTCTTCCTGCGGGACGGAGGAAGCACCGTGGAGGACGATCGGGAAGCCGGGGAGCTTCTTTTCGATTTCCTTCAGCACGTCGAAAGCGAGCGGCGGCGGGATGAGCTTGCCCGTCTTGGGATCGCGGGTGCACTGCTCCGGCGTGAACTTGTAGGCGCCGTGGCTGGTGCCGATGGAAATCGCCAGCGAGTCGCAGCCGGTCTTCGTGGCGAACTCGATCACTTCCTCCGGCTTCGTGTAGTGGCTCTCCGCCGCGGACACTTCGTCCTCCACGCCGGCGAGCACGCCGAGCTCCGCTTCGACGGTGACGTCATACTTGTGGGCGTAGTTCACGACCTTCTTCGTGACCTTGATGTTCTCCTTGAACGGCAGGGAGGACGCATCGATCATCACCGACGAAAAGCCGGAGTCGATGCAGCTCTTGCACGTCTCGAAGCTGTCGCCGTGGTCGAGGTGCAGAACGATCTGGGGCTTCTTGCAGCCGAGTTCCTTCGCGTATTCCACGGCGCCCTGCGCCATGTAGCGGAGAATCGTCGGGTTGGCATATTTGCGCGCGCCCTTGGAAACCTGCATGATCACCGGGGAGTTGGTCTCGACGGCAGCCTGTATGATGGCCTGCATCTGCTCCATCGTGTTGAAGTTGAACGCAGGAATCGCGTAACCGCCCTTGACGGCCTTTGCGAACATCTTCCTGGTGTTGACGAGCCCAAGCTCTTTGTAGCTGGTCTTTTTCATCGTTGCTTCCGCGTTAATCCCCGCGCCATATCCTGTTGTGTCCAGGACCCGCCTTGGCGCAGAACGGAAGCGAACTCTGGTGGGCTATAGTGGATTCGAACCACTGACCTCTTCCATGTC
>CAMOIK010000154.1 GCA_946615875.1 uncultured Verrucomicrobiota bacterium
CGGCTCGGAGAAGTCGTAGTACTGCTCGAACTTGGTGGGCTCGGCGGGCCTTGGGCTGGCGACTTCGCTTTTCACGACGCCCTTCGAGGCGAAGTTGCGGCGCACGAGCCCCCTGACCGTCGCGTCGTCGGCGATGCGTTCGGCGAGGATGTCGCGCGCGAACTGCAGCTCTTCGTCGGTCGCGTCGAACGCTTCGCCGTTCCATATGGCGTCGGCCAGCGGCTCGAAGCCTTTCTCCTTGGCGATCTGGGCGCGGGTGCGGCGCTTTGGCTTGAACGGCTGGTAGATATCCTCGAGCGCGGTCTTCTGGAAGCTTTCGGCGATCCGCTTCTCCAGCTCAGGCGTGAGCTTGCCCTGCTCGTCGATGGACTTCAGGATCGACTTCTTGCGGTCTTCTAGCTCCGTGTAGTATTCGAGGCGTTCCTTTATCCTGCCGATCTGGACTTCGTCCAGGTTGCCGTGCGCCTCCTTGCGGTATCTGGCGATGAACGGCACCGTGCAGCCGTCGGCCAGGAGTTTCTCCACTGCGGATATCTGGCGCGAACCCACGCCGATTTCCGCACACATTCTAGCTGTTATCTCGTTTGTCATAGAAAAGGTTTGAAGTGTCTGAGAGGTTTGAACGGCTTGCGGGGCTTGAGGCGCCGCCGCGCGGCACCGGGCGGAAACAGGAGCGCTCCATCAGCCTCCAATTCATGGTTTGCCGTTCATCGTTCATGTCATGCCATGTGCACCGGGCTCGACTCGCGGGAGTGGACTTGCGCCCGGTAGAGCGACCAGCCGTTGTTCAGCCAGAACGATATGCCGCACACCCACATCGCGGGCAGCAGCAGCGAATGGTTGCCTGAAATCTCCGCGACCATCACTATGGCGGTGAGCGGGATGCGGATTGCGCTGGCGAGGAATCCCGCCATGCCGACGAGCGCGAAAGCCGCAGGATGGATGCCTACCGACGCTGGCAGGAAGTGGGAGAAGAAGAGACCGACCGCCGCGCCGAGCGAGCCGCCGCACACGATGGCCGGCGCGAACACGCCGGCCGATCCGCCGGAGCCAACGGTGAACGCCGTGGCGATCGCCTTCATGAAGAAGAAGCACACGAAGCCGAATATCGTCAGCGGGCCGAAGTCCTCGAAGAACTCGCTCGCGCCGGCCGTGAACGAGGCCTGTATCACCTGGTAGCTGGTGCCAAGCACGTCGGGGAAGAAATAGCCGATCAGCCCGGTCATCAGCCCGCCTATCACCACGCATATCCATCCGGGTATGCCGGAGCGGCGGAAGCGCCTCTCGGTCGTCCTGAACAGGCTTATGTAGAACCTCACGCCGAACGTCAGCACCATGGCCAGCACGAAGTATGGCAGCAGCCTCATGCCGTTCGTGTAGCCGCAGTCCGGCGGCATGGAGAAGAGCGGCTCCCATCCGAAGAAGCAGGCGTAGATCGTGTAGCTCACGGCGCTCGCGGTGAAGGAAGGAAGCATCGTCTCGTATTCGACGTCGCTGGACGAGTAGAAGATCTCGAAGCCGAATATCGCGCCGGCGAGCGGCGCCTGGAAGAGAGCGGAAATGCCCGCCCCCAGTCCGGCGGCCATGAGGATGCGCCTTGCGCGGACGGTCAGGTTGAGGACGGTGGCGACGCTGCTGCCGCAGGCCGCGCCCAGCAACGTCACGGGCCCCTCGTAGCCGCCCGATCCGCCCGAACCGACCGTGAGGACGGACGCGACGGACTTCACCGGGATGACGGTGGCGGGTATGCGGCCGTCCTCGAAGTGGTAGGAGTGTATGGCCGAGCCCGTGCCGTGGGAATCTTTGACGGACGCGAAGCGGCGGATGACGAGCCAGCCGAGGAGCGCGCCGGCGGCCGGCAGGAAGATCAGCGCGATGCGGTGCGGATCGAGAAGCGCGTCGATGGAGAACATCCTGCCCACCGCCGCGCCATCGCCCAGCCGCGAGAGTTCGCGGTGGTGGCCGATGCCGTCCAGCAGCAGCCTGTCGCCCAGGCCGATCAGCATGCGGAAGGCGACGACGACGAAACCGGTGAGTGCGCCGACAAGGATGGACTCGCCGAAATACCTGCCGGTCCGGAAGGAGAAACCCTTGCCGCCCGCCGCGAACTTCCAGAATGACGCGATTTTCGTCATCGTTCGCTCCGCAGCGCCGGGTCCAGGCGGTCGCGCAGATAGTCCGCCAGATGGTTGAAGACCAGCACGAGCGTGAAGATCGCGAGCGTGGTGAACGCCAGTTCCCACCACACGCCCTGCCAGAGGCGGAGGCGGGCGTTGTTGATCATCACCCCCCACGACGGCTCGCCCTGCACGCCGATGCCGAGGAACGATATGAAGACTTCGGTGGAAACGGCGGACGGAAAGCGCAGCGAGAACTGTATGAGGATGATGTGCGCGACGTTGGGGAGTATGTGGCGCAGCATGATGCGCGCGTGTGAGTAGCCGAGCGTTCGTGCGGCCAGCACGTAGGCGCGTCCCTTGTGCTTCATGACTTCGGCGCGGATGGTCCTGCACACCCCCACCCACGTTGTCAGCCCTATGCCGAGGTATATGCCGAGCAGACCCTTGCCGACGACAAGCGAAATCGCCAGTATGAAGAGCAGGCCCGGCATTGACGCCACGGTGGCCGTCAGCCACACCACGAGCGAATCGACCTTGCCGCCGAAATATCCGCCGACGAGGCCGAGCATCACGCCCAGCGGAATCGCTATGAGCGACGTCATGATGCCGACGTGGAACGCTATGCGCGTGCCCTGCACGAGGCGCAGCGCGACGCTTCTTCCGAGGTTGTCCGTCCCCATCCAGTGTCTGGCGGAGGGCGGCTGGTAGCGCTCTTCCATGTTCACCCGGTTGTAGGCCGGCTCGCAGTCGCGCCATTTCGCCACGCGATACTGCACCTCGCCGAACATGGCGGCGGCCAGATACGCGGCGAGCAACGCCAGGCAGACCTTGACGGAGAACTTCATGGGATGAGTCGCTTTGCCGTCCAGTGAAGGCGGCGTGGCGCCGTGCTCACGACGCCGTCCCCCATGCGTTGCCGCACAGTTTCACTATTTCCGCCACCACCTCGTCGATGGTCATGTCGCTCGAATCTATCTCTACGACGCCGTCGGCTTTGCGCAGCGGCGCGTATTTTCTCTTGGAATCCATCGTGTCGCGGGCGAGGAGGGCGGCTTTGACGGCGTCGGCCGTCTCGTTCGCGATGCCCTTGTCGGCGTTCTCCTTCTGGCGGCGGCGCGAACGCGCCTCGGCGCTGGCGGTCAGGTAGAAGCGGCATGGCGTATCGGGGAAGACGGCGGTGGTTATGTCGCGTCCCTCCACTATGATGTCGCCGTGCGCCGTCATGGAGCGCAGCAGCCCGGTGACGATGTCGCGGACTTCCTTGACGGCGGCCACCTTGGACGAGTTGGCGCTTATCTCCGGGGTGCGGATCCTGTCGCCAGGCTCCTCGCCATCGACGAAGTAGGCGATTCTGCCGCCGACCGCGCGGCATTCGATTGCGATTTTGGCGGCTTCCCGCGCCACCTCGGCGGGGTCGTCCACGTCCACTCCGCGCTTCAGGCACTGCCATGTCATTATCCGGTAGAGCGCACCGGAATCGACGTGCAGAAATCCGAGTTTTTCGCCGACAATCCGCGAAACGCTCGATTTTCCCGCTCCGCTCGGCCCGTCTATCGCTATCACTCTTGCCATGGAATCGACTTTCTCCCTCTAACGGCGCATATTATATCATATTTTCG
>CAMOIK010000155.1 GCA_946615875.1 uncultured Verrucomicrobiota bacterium
GGGGGGGGGGGGGGGGATTTGTGCTTTCATTGTCGCTTCTTCCTTTGTGTAGGACGGTATTTTATCAAATTTCCCGGGTTCGCGTCAATAGCGGCGCCAAAGCCATCTGCGGCAGGCAAGCGCAATGACGTGCATTTGTGCCGCAATCGGCCATATATGGAGAATTGGTTCTCCATATATGGAGTCGCGAGCGCTCCATACAAGGTCATTGGGCGTCGCCGAAGAGCGTGCCGAGTATCTGTTCCGCCGGGGTGAGGTATTTCTTGGAGTTGTTGCACTCCTTGCAGCACGGGACGCAGTTGCCGCGCGTGGAGCGGCCGCCTCTCGCCACGGGTATGACGTGGTCCATGGTCAGGTTGGCGGCGCCGACGCGCTTGCCGCAGTAGTGGCACACGCCCTGCTGGAGCTTGGCCCGCCACCAGTCGGTGGCGCGCAGCTCCCTCGCCTTCGCCCTCTCGCGCTTCACGTGCGCGGGGTCGGCCGCCATGTCGATCCAATCGCCCGTCACAGATGGTCCTTCCCTATGAATTCGCAGGGGGCCTTGGACGCGCACAGACCCTGCACGAAGCGCACGCCGTATGTGACGTGGGTGGCGAAGACGCCAGCCGCCGTCAACAGCCACGAGACGGGATTGAGGGCGAAGGTGGTCGCCAGCACCAGCAGCAGGTAGAACGCGAGCGGAAGGAAGGCGAACGACGCCGCGCGGGAAAGCCACGGCGCGAACGGCAGGGCCGCCAGCATCGCCAGCGCCGCCGCCAGATACGCGACGAACAGCGACGGCACGAAGTAAGAAAAGTGGAGGGAGTTGGAGGGAAAGCGCTTGCAGAAGTATCCGCGATGGAACGCATACCTGCCCAGCTGCCGCAGATGCGCCCCGAAAAGCGCGCGCCTGTGGTGGAACACCGTCACCCACGGATCGTAGACTATGCGCAGGGAGCGGTCCAGGATGTCCTTGCACAGCAGCGTGTCCTCGCCGGGCCAGAAGTCGGTGCGGTAGCCGCCGATCTCCTCCAGCACGTCCCGTCTGACGAAGAGATTGCAGGATGGATAGTCGTCCACGTCGCGGCGCACGCCGCCGGCCTTGTAGCGGTAGCGGTAGTTGCCCGAGACGAGAGGGTTTTCATAGACCCTGCCGCCGAGCTTCGCCAGCCAACCGTCGCCGGGCGGCGTCACGCCCGGCCCGCCCACCGCCCCGATCGTCGGGTCCGAGAAATACTTGACCGCGTACTCCAGCCAGCGGGCGTCCGGGTATGCGTCGTCGTCGATGAACGCCACGATCTCGCCGCGCGCCTCGCGGATGCCGAGGTTGCGCTTCTCCGCCGGCCGCACCTTGCCAGTCGGCACCACCGAGAGACGCCCGCCGCACATGGACGGAGGAAAGAACATGGCGTCGGGCAGGACGATCGCCTCCCAGTTTTCGTAGGTCTGCGCCTCCAGCGCCTTGAGGCATTCGCGCAGCATGGCGCTGTCGTTCGGGCACGGGACCACCACAGATACGCGCGGCGGCGAGGGGAGCGGCGGCGGAGTCTCCACCTTCGCGTAGTAGCGCAGCAGGCGCAGACGGTAGAAGACGGCGAGCGAATCCAGCGCCATGGTCTTGACGGTCGACGGCTTGAGCGCGCCGAACTTGCTCCCGAAGCGTATGACCACCGGCGCCTCGGCGATCTTCGCGCCGCGCGAGTGGGCTATCGCCAGCAGCTCCAGGTCGAACGCGTAGGTCTTCACCAGCATCCGCTCCAGCGCGTCGCCGAGCACCCCGCGCTTGAAAAGCTTCATGCCCGTCTGCGTGTCGGTGATTGGCAGGCCGATGAAGAGGCGCACGATCGCGAAATACACGAAGCTCACCAGCCGCCTGTGCCACGGATACTGCACCACGCTGCGGCGGTGCCTCTTCGATCCCACCACCACGTCCGCGCCGCTGCGGGCCATCTCCTCGAAGAAGAACGGCGTCTGCTTGGGGTTGATGTCCAGGTCGCCGTCCAGCAGCATCACGTAGCGGCCGTTCGAGCGCGCGAAGCCGGCGCGCAGCGCCGCCCCCTTGCCGCCGTTGCGCTTCAGCAGCACGGGCGCCACGGATACGTGGCGCCACGCGCCCATGTTCTCGAAGACGAATTGCTCGATCGCGCCGCCCGTGCCGTCCTCCGACCCGTCGTCCACCGGCACGAGCTGCACGCGCAGGCGGTGGCGCTCGTAAAGCTCCGCCGTCTTGCGCAGGTTGTCGGCGATGCTCCCGGCGAGATTGAAGACGGGCATCACGACGGAGAGGCAGCCCTGCCCCACCATCTCGCGCGCCGCGTCCCACCGCTCGTCGAGCTTCGTCATCCTATTCGTTCGCCGTGGCCAGCGAGAAGTTCCACACGCCCGCGCCCCGGCAGACGTCGATCACCTCCACGAGAGACTCGTAGCTGGTCTCGCGGTCGGCGCGGATTATCACCGCCTGCCCGGGATAGTATTTCGCGATGCGCGCGAGCTTGTCGCCGAGCTGGCGCAGCGTCACCTCCGCGCCGTTGATGCGCAGCGAGCCGTCCTTAGCGATGTTCGCTATGATCTCGCCCGGCAGCCTGTCCGGCTCCTCTGAGCTGGTCGCCGTGGGCAGCTGGATGTTGATCTCGGATTCCCACTGCGAATACACGCTGGCCGTGACGAAAAAGCACAGCAGCAGGAATATCACGTCCAGCATGGACGTGAGCGCCAGCGTCGGCGCGCGTGACTTCCTCTCTACGTCAAACTTCATCTGCCCTCTCCTCCAGCTCCGCGATGCGCCGGCCTGCGCGCCGGCGGAATATCGCGTGGAAAAGCAGCGCCGGTATGGCCACGACGAGGCCGAATATCGTGGTCACGATCGCCTGGGAGACGCCCTGCGCCAGCACGAGCGGCTTCGCGCCGGCCGTGACGTCCGCCGCGATGCCGCCGAACGCCTGGAACATTCCCAGCACCGTGCCCAGCAGACCGACGAGCGGCGCGATGGCCGCGATGTCCGCCAGCCAATCCACCGACGCCATCAAGCTCGCGGCGATGCGCCCGCCTTCCGCCGCCGGGTCCTTCGCGGCGCGGATGCGCCGCAAGCCGTCCGTCACGACCGCCCCCCTGCGCTGCGACACCCAGAGGTAGAGTATGAGGGTCAGTTCCATCACCGAGAAGAACGCAAGCACCCACATCAACGGGCCGCCGTAGTTCCACGCCTGCTCGAACGTTATTGTCGTATTCATAAGAGGTAAGAGGTAATAGGTGAGAGGTGAAATATGGGATGCGGGGGACGGGAGCCGGAAGACGGGACGGGCGAACTCCTTGCTTTCGCGGCTGACTTCCGCGCCTTCCTTTCCCGGCCTCCCGGCTACAGGCTCCCTAGTGCCTGAAAGAACGCTGGCCGGTGAACACCATTGCGACGCCGGCGGCGTTGCAGCAGTCGATCACGTCCCAGTCGCGAATGGCGCCGCCGGGCTGCACTATGGACGTGACGCCCTCGCGTATGCCGACCTCCGCGCCGTCGCGGAACGGGAAGAAGGCGTCGCTCACCATGGCGCAGCCA
Source organism: uncultured Verrucomicrobiota bacterium (assembly GCA_946615875.1). Taxonomy (GTDB): domain Bacteria; phylum Verrucomicrobiota; class Kiritimatiellia; order RFP12; family UBA1067; genus UBA1067. Next base: position 3,530 of record CAMOIK010000155.1, read on the forward strand.
GGCAGGCCGCCCTTCTCGGCGCGCGTCTGCTCCATGATCTCCGCCTGCTTCCTGGCGCCGTCCTCTTCGCCGAAGACGAGACGCAGGTCGTTGTATGGCTTCTGGTACTTCTCCCACGCGAGCCAGTCCGCGTGCTTGGTGTACGCCTTGTCGCGGGCGATCTCCGCCACGCCCACGCGGTCCTGCTCGCCGGT
>CAMOIK010000156.1 GCA_946615875.1 uncultured Verrucomicrobiota bacterium
GGGGGGGGGGGGGCTATATATGGAGAGGTGGCAAGTCCATATATAGAGAAGCGCAAGTCTATATATGGGGATTTGGCAGGTGAACACGAGGGACCGGTTCGCCAAGCGGAACGCCGCCGCCCCTTGACCCGAAATCACGAATTATGTTATAATACGCGGCGATGAAAGAAACGATTGCACGCAAAGTCCGTATCACCGATACGACCCTCCGCGATGCGCACCAGTCGCTTTGGGCGACGCGCATGCGCACCGACGACATTTTGAAGATAGCCGAGAAGATCGACGCGGCCGGCTACTATTCGCTCGAATGCTGGGGCGGCGCGACGTTCGACGTCTGCATGCGCTTCCTTCGCGAGAACCCGTGGGAGAGGCTGAGGCAGCTCAAGAAGGTCTGCAAGAAGACGCCGCTGCAGATGCTGCTGCGCGGGCAGAACCTGCTGGGCTACAAGCACTATCCGGACGACATAGTGGAGCGCTTCGTCGCGCTGGCCTGCGAGAACGGCATGGACATCTTCCGCGTCTTCGACGCGCTGAACGATCCGCGCAATCTTGAGAAGGCGATCGCCAGCGTGAAGAAGTATGGCGGGCACGCGCAAGGGACGATATGCTACACGACATCGCCCGTGCACACGGTGGAAAAGTATGTGTCGCTGGCCCGCGAACTGAGGTCGATGGGCGTCGATTCGCTGTGCATCAAGGACATGGCGGGCATCCTCACGCCCGGCGCCGCGCGCGAACTCGTCGGCGCGCTCGTCAAGGCGATGCCCGACATGCCGATACAGGTGCATTCGCACATGACGAGCGGCATGGCCGCCGCGATGTATCTGGCGGCGGTGGAGGCGGGCGCGGGGTGCGTCGATTGCGCCATCTCCACGCTATCCTCATTCTCTTCGCAGCCGCCCGCCGAGAGCATGGTCTCCATTCTGGAGTCGGTCGGGTTCGACTGCTCGCTGGACCGCTCGCTCCTCGCGGAAATCAACGCATACTTCAAGGCGTTGAAGGCGAAGCGCGAACCGGCCTCGGCCTCCCGCGTGGAGGCGGTGGACGCCGGCGTGCTGGTGCACGCGATTCCCGGCGGAATGATCTCCAACTTGCGCTCCCAGCTGGCGCAGCAGGACGCGCTCGACAGGCTTGACGAAGTGCTGGAGGAGCTGCCGAAGACCCGCGCCGACCTCGGATATCCGCCGCTCGTCACGCCGACTTCGCAGATCGTCGGCGTGCAGTCCGTGCTGAACGTGCTTTCCGGCAAGCGCTATTCGATGGTGACGGACGAGACGCGGAGGTATGCGGCCGGCTACTACGGGCGCACCCCCGCGCCGATCGAGCCGAAGCTGCGCAAGAAACTGTGCGGCAGCCTCAAGCCCATAGACTGCCGTCCGGCGGATCTCCTCAAGCCGGGCCTCGTCGCCGCGGCGGACGAACTGCCGCCGAACACGATCAAGGCCGAGGAGGACATACTTTCCTACGCATTGTTCCCCGAGGTCGCATTGGGCTACTTCAAGTGGCGCAACGCCGATCCCGCCAAGCGCGACCCCATCCCCGCCGACGTCGAGGAGGCTTCCAGGGCCGCGCAGCCCTCCGGCCACTCCCAAGCATCCCAGGCTTCCCAGCCAGCTCCTGCCTCCCAAGCCTCCGGGCCCGCCCCCTCCGGCACGCCGGTGCCCGCGCCGCTGAACGGCACGTTCTACCGCAGCGACGCCCCGGGCAAGCCGCAGATGGCGGCGGACGGCGCCACCGTCAAGGCGGGCGACGCAGTCTGCGTGGTGGAGGCGATGAAGCTCTTCAACCCCATCAAGGCGCCGGCAGGCGGCAAGATCACGTTCCTCGTCGAGCACGGCAAGCCCGTCGCGAAAGGACAGACCCTGGCCGTCGTCGGCTAGGCGCGCTGGGCTTCGCGGCGCGGCGCACCCCGCCCGTCGTCCCGCCACTCGCAACCATCCAACCACACCCACCCGTCTCAACACCCGAAAGGAGCAGTCATGTCCAAGGACAGACCACGAATATTGATAGTAACGCCGGAGATAACGTATCTGCCGGAGGGCATGGGCAACCTGGCAGGCAGGATGTCGGCCAAGGCCGGCGGCATGGCCGACGTCTCGGCGTCGCTCGTCCAGGCGCTCTACGAGCTTGGAGCCGACGTGCACGTGGCGCTGCCGCACTATCGCCGAATGTTCCATGTCGAGACGGCGCAGCTGGTCGCGTCCGAACTGCGCAAGTACAAGAGCCACCTTCCCGACGAGCACATCCACCTCGCAGAGGACCGCTGCTTCTACTACCGCGACACGGTGTATTCGCGGGGCGACGGCAACATCAAGCTGGCGCTGGCCTTCCAGCGCGAGGTCATCAACAACATCATCCCGCACGTGCAGCCGGACCTCGTGCACTGCAACGACTGGATGACGGGGCTGGTGCCGGCCGCGTGCCGCCGCGAGGGCATCCCCGCGCTCTTCACCGTGCACAACATCCACACCCAGAAGCTCACGCTCGCGCAGGTGGAGGACGCCGGCATCGACGCGGCGGAGTTCTGGATGAACCTCTACTACTCCTACCCGCCCTATTCCTACGAGGAGAGCCGCGACCACAACCAGATCGATCTGCAGGCTTCCGGCGTGTTCGCGTCGCACTTCATCAACACCGTCTCGCCCACCTTCCTGCAGGAGATCGTCAATGGCTGGCACTCCTTCGTGCCGGACTCCATTCGCAACGAGATGCGCGGCAAGTTCAACGCCGGATGCGCGGCGGGCATCCTCAACGCCCCAGACCCCGCCGACAACCCGGTCACGGACGACAAGATACCGTTCAAATACGGCCCGGACAACCATCGCGAGATGAAGCGACAGAACAAACTGGCGCTCCAGCACGCGCTCGGCCTGGAGGAAAACCCCGACGCGCCGCTCTTCTTCTGGCCCAGCCGCCTGGACCCCGTGCAGAAGGGCCCGCAGCTCCTGACCGACATCACCTACCGCTTCCTGGAGAAATACCACGACCAGGGCGCGCAGCTGGCGATCATCGCAAACGGCCCCTACCAGCAGCCGTTCTGGGACATCCAGTCGTTCCACGGCATCTCGCGGCGCCTGGCCGTCCACGACTTCGACGCGCGCCTCTCGCAGCTGGGCTTCGCCGCTTCCGATTTCACCCTCATGCCGTCGCTCTTCGAGCCGTGCGGGCTCCCGCAGATGCAGGCGCCGATCTACGGCTCGCTCGCGATCGCCCATAACACCGGCGGACTCCACGACACCGTATTCCCGCTCGACTGGGCCAACTCGCGCGGCAACGGCTTCGTCTTCGACACCTACGACTCCGGCGGCCTGATGTGGGCCATGGAGCAGGCGATGGAGTTCTACATGCAGCCGCAGGAGCTGAAGGACAAGGAAATCCGCCGCATCATGATCGACGCCGTGGTCCGCTTCTCCCACAAGGAAGTCGCCCGCCAGTACATCGAGCTTTACGAGAAGATGCTCAACCGCCCGCTCGTCAAGCGTGAGGTGTGCTAGGGTAGATGGTAGGCAAAGATGAAGAGGATTTTCCATAACGGCTCGCGGAATGCGCGGATAACGCGCGTGGAGCGCCTGTGCGGAAAAATCCCCCCCGCCCCCCCAGGAATAAACGCGGTTGCGGCGTCCGGGAGGGGCGCGGCATGAGGCGGCGAGGCGCGGTTTTGGCGCTTCTCGCGGC
>CAMOIK010000157.1 GCA_946615875.1 uncultured Verrucomicrobiota bacterium
TGCGCAGCATTTTGTCCTTTGCTGCGCACCAAAATCTTTTTAGACCAGCACCAAAGCTGCAAATGGTGCGCACCATTTTCAAGGGTTCACTGATGGTTAAGGCAAAGTGCACTGATATGTTTCCTATCTACTTCGGATCGCCGTGGATGCGCCTTCAAACTGAATCGCCATGGGCGGCGCTTGGAAGTCTGTCTTGACGGCTCCCGGAGGCGCGGAAGGGCTTGGCAATGCGACTCCATGCCGGAGCAAAGCGACAACCATCACAAGGCAAAGTGATAGCTATCACCTGACGAAGTGATAACCATCGCTTGACAAGGTGATAACTATCACTAGACGCGGCGATACTATGTCACCTCGCCTGGCGTCCCAGTGGCCACTGCCGCCAGACCCCGACCAATGGCAAGTTCGGTCGGGCGCATTGCCAGTTATGTCGCCGGAAACTGCGAAATCATGGTTGAATAGTGCGGATTGTGCAAAAGAAAGGGCGGGCGAACGGCAAACTGCCGCCCGCCCGCTCTTTTTGGCGAAACGCGCCGCGTCTTACTCGACGTCGTCGCTATCCGACTTGACGTCCCCTTCGCTCTGCTCGGCGTCGTCCATCTCTACCTCACGACCGCGGACATCGACGAGGCGCGTCGTGACGAAGATGAGAAGGTTGCGCTTGGATGTCTGCTCCGAATGGCTGCGGAAGAGCCGCCCGACGAAAGGCAGGTCGCCCAGGAACGGGATCTTGTCGTCCATCGCCTTGCGCTGTTCGGTGATCAAGCCGCCCATCACGATCGTCGCGCCGGGATAGACCGACACGGAGGTGTCTATCGAGCGGACGTGGAAGAACGGCTGCTCCATCGGCGCGTCGTAGTAGGTGATGTTCTGCGAGGTGCCGCCGATCGCGTCCGCGATCTTCTCGATGGTGTTCGCCCAGGCGGTGTAGATCGTGTTCAGCACGTCTTCGCCGATCGGCCTGTCGCCGAGGACTTCCGGCAGTTCGGGGAACGTAATGTCGCCGCTGTTCGAGTTGCCGGTGAACGGGATGCGCATGCCGTAATTCTTCCAGGTCGGCTCGTCAACCACCTGCGTGTTGAGCTTGAGGTCGATGAGGTGCCCGTCGTCCGTCAAGGTCGGCGTCACGTCCAGTATCACGCCCACCTCGCGCATCGTGAACGACTGCGGCTCCACCACAGCCAAGATCGCGGACTGGCTGCCGCCGTTGCTGCCGGAGGAGGACGAGGAGGAGGACTGGAGCTGCACGTCGTAGTCGGTCGGGTAGATATACTCCGTCACGACCTTGATTATCGCCTCTTCGCCGTTGCGCGTGAGCACCTTGGGCGCGGAGAGCAGATCCGTGTCGCTGCGCTGCGAGAGCATGTGCAGGATCATCGAGAGGTCGGCCGAGCCCAGGAACGCGTTCACGCGCAGGAACTGGTCGGGCGTGGAGTTGCTCTCGCCGGAGATGTGGTTCGAGTCGGTCGAGAGGTAGCGCATGTTCGTCGAATACTTCGAGTCGCCGCCAATGCCGTTCAGGCCCAGGCTGCCGTGCCGCGCCGATCCGTTGCGGATCCAGCCAGCGCCGTTGGAGTTCCTGAGCAGCTGCCTGTTCTGCGTCCAAGTGGAGGTGGAGTTTTCGTTGATGGCCGTGGAGCCGCTGGTCGGGGTGCTGCCCGTCGCGGTAGCGATGCCGCCGGCCGTGCTGACCGCCGAGTTGGCCGTGCTGCTCGCACCGGTGGTCTGGGTCCTCGTGTTGGAGTAGGTGTAGGAGCCGGACTGCGTGCCCCACGCGCCGCCGCGCAGACCGAGTGCGCGCGAGACGTGCTTGCCCAGGCCTATCGAATAATCGGAATTCAGTATCCATTCGAAGCCCAGCGAGTTCAGGTCTTCCTGGCAGACTTCCACGAAGCGCGTCTCGATCTCAATCAGCCTCGGGCTCGCGTTGAGTTCGACCAGCGCCTTTTCGAGTTCGGCCAAGTTCTCGTAGGTGTTCTTGACGCGGAGCTTGCCGATCGTCTTCAGATACATGATGGACGAGCCTTCGGGCCACTTGACGCCGAGTTCCTCGAAGAACGCCTTCCAGTCGCGCTCCTGGTTCTCCTCGCCGTCGTCGTTGCTGCGCCGCCCGGAGTTGCCGCCGAAGCCTGCGGACTTCATCTCCTTCAGATCGGTGGAAGCCGCGCCCATGCGTTCCATGAACGCCGCCACCACGGAATAGCTGCGAGTGATCATTTCATCGATCGTCTCATCCTTGTCCATGACCATGATCATCGGACCTTGGACCTTGAACTTGTAGCCAACGGAATCGCAGACCAGCTTCAACGCTTCGTAGAACGAGATGTCGCTCGCGGATATCATTGGGATTACGGGAACGCCAGCCTGTGCCGCACCGACATCTTCGGAATCGTCGCTGCCGAAGCCGCCAGACTCGTCGGAACCAGCCGCCTCTCCGATGCGGAGGGTTTTCGGCGGTTTCAGGTAGAAGTTGAAACCGCGCTGTTCAAGGGGCTTCTCCGGGCTGTCAAAATCGCGGGATGCGCCGCGGAAGTATTCGACGGCTTCAATAATCGTGGCCGGCGGCTTGAAGGAGATGGAGGGAAGGCGCATCTCCTTCATGCGCTTGATGATGTTCTGCTCCTGCGCACGGGTCGGGTCCTGGCTGCCGACGTCGCGCTTCATCGTCTCGGACTGCGACTGCTGCACCTCGCGGGCGTCAACCGCATAGACCGGGCGCCACGCGCGATCGACGTCGGCCATCATGCCTTCACGGGCGGCCTCGCGTTCCTTCATGAGGATCATGTGGCGCTTCTTCTGGATGGTGTTGCGCAGCCTCAGCGCCGCCTCGTTGTAGGGATCGGAGAGAAGGACCAGCTCGCACTCCTCGAGAGCCTTGTTGAGTTCGCGGGTGCCGAGCAGCTGGCGGGACCTCTTGAGGTGCTGAAGGTTCTTGGCGCGCAGATCCTTATACTCCTGATCGTTGCGGCGCTGGGAGACTTCCGAGATGTCCGTCTTGTTCTTGTCGGGATCGTCTTCAGAGTTCCACACTTCGAGCTGACGGCGCGCCTTCGGGTGGCGCATATCGACCGCTTTGCTCATCAGCTTCTTTGCCCGGTCGCGGCGCCCCATCGCTTCCTCCTGCAGGGCAGCGCGGTAGAGGCCCTCGGCGATGCCCTGATCGCACTCCTTGCGCAATCCCGCGTTCGTCGCCGTGTCAGTGAGGAGCTTGCGGGCGTTCGCGTAACTGCGGACGGCATTCGTGTATTCCGACGCCTTCATGCTCTCGCGGGCGGACTCAATTTCACGCTTCGCCTGCTGGTCGTATGCCTCGCGGCGGATACGTTCTGTGGTCTGGATGTTGGAGATGAGTTCCTTGACGGGATCGACGGTGGGTTTCTCGGTCGCGGCGGGCTCCTCCGCCGGTTCTTCGGCGGCAGGTTCCTCCGTAGCGGCAGGCACTTCCGCCGGTTCCTCGGCGGCAGGTTCCTCCGTAACGGCAGGCACTTCCGCCGGTTCCTCGGCGGCGGGCTCCTCCGTAACGGCGGGCTCTTCCGCCGGTTCCTCGGCGGCAGGTTCCTCCGTAGCGGCAGGCTCCTCCGCCGGTTCTTCGGCGGCAGGTTCCTCCGTAGCGGCGGGTGCTTCAGCCGGTTCCTCGGCGGCAGGTTCCTCCGTAACGGCGGGTGCTTC
>CAMOIK010000158.1 GCA_946615875.1 uncultured Verrucomicrobiota bacterium
TGCCGCAGTAGGGGTCGACTACACGGTCAGTTCTTCGCTTTCGGTCGGTTCGCAGACGATTACAGTGAATGGGACGCAGACCGTCAATGCAACAAACAACAAGAACATCGACACAGGCTACAACCTCTGCCTTTTCACCTGCCATTATGATGGCAAGCCCCAGTACAACGGCAAGGCGCGCCTCTACTGGCTGAAACTCTACCAGGGCGACGCCGACGGCAGCAACATGCAGCTCGTGCGCAACTTCAAGCCGGTGAAGCTATCGAACGGACTTGTAGTGCTGTGGGACTTCGTGAACGACAAAGCGTATTTGCCGCAATCGACGACCGCGCCCTATGACTACACGACCTTCCCGATCGTCGGTCCCGAAGGCGCGGAGATTAAGGACGGCCTGATGATCATTCTGCGCTGATGGAACGCGGCGCCACTGCAGTCTTCGCGGGCGGCGCGGCGGCATGGCGAAAGTTTCGTGACGAAACTTTCGCCATGCCCAGGTTGGTTCTTGCGGCGGCGTGCGCCGTGGCGGCGTGGGCGGCGGCGCCGTGCGGCGCCGCCGTAGAATGGTCGCTCGGGCGCAACGCGTCGCGCGAGGGCGACGTGATAACCATCGACACGCGCGGGACGAGGGCGGGCGGCGCGGCCCACGCGAAGCTGGATCTCGGCGGGATGAAGGGCGGAGCGCGCGCGACGATCCGCGCCAGGGGGCGCGGGATCGGGCGGCCCGACAAGGCCTACTTCGGGCTGAAGTTCATGTTCCACTACCGCGATCCGGCGTCCGGCGCGGACCGCTGGCCGCAGGCCGACCACAAGGGCGGCGACTTCGACTGGACGACGCTAGAGCTGGAGACCGACCTCGGCGGGACGCCCGTCGGCGAGGTGGGCGTGACGCTCGGTCTGCAGAACGTGGCCGGCCGCGTGGAGTTCGACGTTTCGTCTTTCAAGGTGGAGCCGTTCGCGCTCTACGAGTTTCCGCGCACGAACCAAGACTACAAGGTGCGCTACCCGGAGCGCGTCTTGCGGCGGCGGCAGCTGCGCGGCGCGATGCTGCCGCAAGACCCGACGGAAGACGACATAAGGACGCTCGCGGAATGGGGGGCCACGATCGGGAGGTTCCAGATGTCGCGCAATTTCCAGAAGATAGACGCGAACCTCGACTTCGGAGAATACGCGAAGTGGCTGGACGGGCGCCTCGACCTGCTCGAAAAGGTCCTGGTCTGGGCAAGGCGATACGGCATGGCGATCTGCGTGGATCTGCACGTCCCGCCCGGAAGCGTGCGCGACAACTCCGAGACGAGGATGTTCAGCGACAAGGCGTGCCTCGACCTGTATGTCGCCTGCTGGGAGAAGATCGCGCGGCGCTTCAAGGGGAATGCCGACGCGATATACGGCTACGACCTCTTGAACGAGCCCCACCAGAACCGGCGCGAGGCGCCCTTCTCCTACTGGGACGCGCAGCGCCTCGCCGCCGAGGCGATACGCCGCATAGACCGCGAGACGACGATCGTAATGGAGGCGAACTGGTCGTCGAGCGCGCCCGCCTACGAATACATGTCGCCGCTGGCGATGGACAACGTCATCTACGAACTGCATATGTACATCCCCTCCGACTTCACGCACCAGGGCGTGAACGGCTGGAGCCCGACGCGCAGATGGCCGGACGAGAAGCGCGGATGGAACAAGGAGATGCTGCGCGCGAAACTCGCGCCGGTCGCCGCCTTCGCAAAGCGCCACTCCGCGAAGATCCTCGTCGGAGAGTTTTCGGCGGTCGCGTGGGCGCCCGGCGCGGAACTGTATCTGCGGGACTGCATCGAGCTCTTCGACGAATACGGCTGGGACTGGTGCTACCACGCCTTCAACGAATGGCGCGGATGGAACGTGGAATACGAGGGCGCTTCGCGGGAGAAACTCCGCCGCGTCGGCGACACGCCGCGCAAGAAGGTTCTGCTGAAGGGCCTCAAAGGAAAGGACGGGCGGTGAAAAACGGCGACGGAGCGCTTTCGCGGCGCGAATTCATCAAGCTCGGAGCGGCCGGCGCGGCCATGCTGCTCGCAGACTGGCGGCTCTGGGCGGAAGGCGAAGGTCTGCCCGCCTACTATGGCGACTACCTGGCAGGGATCGCGGCGCGGCTGGAAAGGCTGTCGAAGACGTGCGACGACTCGTTCTTCTTCATCACCGACCTCCACATACCGGCAAACCGGCGGATGTCGGGTCGCATCCTGGCGAAACTCGTCGCCGAAACGAGCGTAAAGAAAGTGCTCTGCGGCGGCGACATGCCGGAGGCGTTTGGCGGCAGGGCGTCCGTCGAGCGCACTATCGCCGAATACCGCCGAGACTGGGTCGAAGCCGTGGAGTCCGCCGGCGGGGAGTTCTACGCCGCGAAGGGCAACCACGATTTCACGATACGCGACAAGCCGGGCGCGGCGGGCGGCTGGACTCTTTCCGGCAAGGCCGCGCACGACATACTGACGGACACCGCCGCCACGAAGAAAAACGCCGTGACCGACGCCGGGAATCACGAAGCCTGCTACTACTATTTCGATTCGCCCAAGGCGCGGATCCGCTACATCGTGGCCGACACGAGCGACTCCATCCGAACCGACCGGACGTATTGGGCGGTGAACTACAGCATGGGCGAGAGGCAGCTGAAGTGGCTGGCGAAAAACGCGCTCGCCACCATGCCGGACGGATGGCTGGCGCTCGTCATGCACCACATACCCGTGGCCAGAATCCCAAGCGGAGAAAAGGAAACGCCGACAACGTTCGCGCCGTGGCGCAGGATCCTCGAAGCTTGCCAATCGCGCGGCAAGGCCGACGTCTGCGGCGAGACCGTGGATTTCGGCAAGGCGCGAGGCCGCATCCTGTGCAGCCTCACAGGGCACGAACACGCCGAGAGGCAGACGTTCCTCAACGGCGTCTGGCACATCACCGAGCCTTGCGACGCCGCATACAGCGACTATATCATCGGCTCCGCCCCGTGGTGCTCCGGCCTGCCGCGAAAGGAGAAAGGCACGGTGAACGAGCAGACGTTCGAAGCGGTCCACATCGACCGGCGGAACCGCGTCCTGCACTTCACGCGCATCGGGGGCGGCGCCAACCGCATCGTCTGCCTCGAGCCTGTCGTCGCCAAAGTCGGCGTTCCCATGCCGTTTGCGCCGCCGACGCCGGCGGCCACTGGCGCGGCCTGGCGCTGCTACGACGCGGACTGGATGGGAAAAGAGCGGAATCCCGCCAACAAATACCAATATTTCTGCAAATACCGCAACGACATTGCCGAGTTCGACGCCGAAGGGACGCTGACCGGCAAGAAGCCCGGCGAAGCGGTCGCGCTTGCCACCTCGGCGGACGGATGCCGGTTGCTGGTTCCCGTCGTCGTCAAATAGCGCTGGCGGCGCACAGGCACCATGTATGGAGCGGGCGCGAGTCCATATATTGACTTGGCCTTCTCCATATATAGACTCGGGGCCTCTCCATATATAGAGACGGGCATTCCCTATATAATACTGGAGTTTACCCATTTTTTGGCACGGCTCGATAGGCGGGCGAAAAAACGCGGCA
>CAMOIK010000159.1 GCA_946615875.1 uncultured Verrucomicrobiota bacterium
AGTTAAGCTCGCCTGTTTGCCGAAAACGGTGCATATTATACCATAAGTTTGCCTAGGAGCGCAAGGGGGTATTTTATATTTTTTTTGCTGTCGACGGTTGTCGGCAGACAACGACATCGGCTTGGGAGCGCAAGGAGCCTGGTTTGTCAGAAAGAAAAGCCGACAATCGCTTATATTGGCCATCAAACGGCAAATGTTCGCACTTATCTGGAGCATCGCGCCGCGTTTCCGTGCAAGTTTTAGGACGATGCGGTATCGTGCAGGAGCGTTCCCCCGCCCCACGCCACCGGAATCACGGCGGCGGATGTCGTTGCCGAGAGAGGAAAAGGTGCGGCGCACAAGACGCGAAAATATGGTATAATATATGGCACAGGGAGCAAACCAAAGGCAACAGAAAGGAAAGCATGAAGAAAACACTGACGATAGCGTGCGCCGTGCTCGCAAGCGCCATGATCTGCGGCTGCCACCACCACTCGTCGCACCACCACAAGCACGACAAACACCCTCCTGCACAGCGGCAAGTGCATCGCGTCCACGACAATCGCGTGAATCGCCCCCGCCCGACGGGTAGGGTTGTTCCCCCTGTCGCAAAACCCCGCCGCAGGCCGCCGACACCAGTGCGCAAGTAGCAATGCGCTACATAAACGCCAACGAATATCTGGCGGACACGTGGAAGCTGGCCGCCGCCATCCGGCGCGGCGGCTGGCGCCCCGATTTGCTGATTGCGCTGTGGCGCGGCGGCGCGGGCGTCGGCATCGCCGTCCACGAGTTTCTCAAAGCCAGCGGGTGGCCGGTGGACCACTTGCCGCTGAAGTGCGCGAGCTACGCTGGAATAGGCGAGCGCGGCGAGTGCGTCCGCTTTTTCCACGGCGACGGGATCTTCGCCGACATCCACGCCGGCCAGCGCGTGCTGGTTGTGGACGACGTGTTCGATTCCGGCAAGACCGCCGAGGCGGTGTCGGAGCACATCGCCTCGACCGGGGCGCAGATGCGCTTCGCCTGCGTTTACTGGAAGCGTGCGGCCAACACTACTGCGCTCGCGCCCGACTATTTCGTAAGCGATCCAGGCGAAGAGTGGATCGTATTCCCCCACGAAATCGAGGGACTCGACAGCCGCCAGCTCGCGGAAAAAGACCCGGAACTGGCCAGGCTGCTCGCGGAAGCCAGCCTGTGAACGCGGGCGGCGTCATGCCGCCCGTCGCCCGCAGACGCGCCGCGTCACTGCATGTAAATCGTGCGTTGCTCGTAGTGTCCAGGCTGCCAGACGCGGATGACCACGCCGTTTGGCTGGATCTGCTCCACGTAGCGCCCTTCCACCCACACGCTCTGCACCGTGGGGACGGGCGCGGCGACCACCGGCGTCGCGACCACGGGAGTGGTGACGATCGTGGGCGGCACCACCACGCGAGGCGACGGCGTCACGGCATCATACAGCATCCCACCCACGACGCCGCCGACGAAACCCGGCCAGAAATTGCGGCCGCCGCGTCCCCAAACGCCGCCGTGACGGTGGTGGTGCCCGCCGTGGTGGTGCATCGCGGGCCCCGGGCCCCCTCTGCCGTGGAAACCGCCGTGATGTCCTCCCCTCGGCCCGCCATGGGGGCCTGCCACAACTCCCAGCGACGCGACGAGCGCCGCCGCCATGACCATTGCTTTCTTGTTCATTGCCTTGTCCTTTCTTGTTTCCGCCTGCGCCCCATTGCGCCGACAATAGGCTAGGGAGGTTCCCGGCGCCTTTCTGACAAAATTCCTTTACTTTCCCATTCCGAACAGGCGCAGTGCGGCGCGGAAGTCCGCCGGCAGCGGCGAATGCACCCTTATGCGTTCGCCCTTGGCCATCGGGTTGGGGAGCTCCAGCGTGGAGGCGTGGAGCATCTGGCGCGGCACCTGCATCATGCGACTGTCCCGCACCGACTTCAGACCGAAGACGCGGTCGCCCACGATCGGCGAGCGCATCGAAGAAAGGTGACGGCGTATCTGGTTGGTGCGGCCCGTTTCTATCTTTACGCGCAGCAGCGAGGCGTCGTCGCCCAACGCCTCGCGGGAGACCAGCGTCACGGCGGCCTCGCCGTCAAGCGGCGCCTCGATGCGCGTCTTGGCATACTTGAACCTGCCCGCGACGATGGCGTGGTAGGTCTTCGACACCTTGCGTCCGCGAAACACCTCCACCGCGGCCTCCCTCGCCGCATGGCTCTTGGCGAACATCAAGCAGCCGGTCGTGTCGCGATCCAGCCTGTGCACGGCCTCCAGCCCGGGCAGGCTTTCCTGCTCGCGCAACGCCGCCTCCACGCTCCTCTCCCCTTCGCAGCTGAGCATTCCGCAGGGTTTGTCGCACACCAGATATGCGGAGTCCTGCCACAAGACGCGGATGTGTCGCGGGGAAGGCTGCGGCTGGCGGCCAGGGCCGGCGGGGCGGGAGATGTCGGCTGGGCGGACGGGACGTGGCGCGCCGCTCTGCGCGGCGGCGGCCTTCACCACCGCAGACGGCACCTCCACCGCGTCGCCGGACTTCAACGAATAGCGGGCGATCCACACGCACTTGCGGTTCACCCACACGTTGCGCCCGTCGATGACCGCCTTCGCCCCCCTGCGGGTGAGCGAAAAACGGTCGGCGAGAAAATCCTGCAGGAATTTCGGGTCTGCCCCGCCGACGACGAGGGACGCCAGACCTGCCGCATGGCGGGGGGCAGTCCTCATCGCCGTCACACCTTCTGTATGCTGCCGACGACGCCCTTGATCTTGCGCCCGACGCGGTTCGGCGCGAGCGTGATCTCGATTTCGCTGGACTTCTCGTCGCCGTCGGCCTCCGCCACGAGGCCCACCGTGTGGGTCTCGCCCTCAAGCGCCTTGCCGAAGTTGGCGAGCAGCGGCTCGTCCTCCATGAGTTCCGAGAAGAACTTGGCGCGGGCGTCCTCCTCCGTCGCGAGATCGAACATCGCCAGGAACGCCGCGTTCACGTTGGTGAAGCGCCCGTCGGGGTCGCATGAGAAGAGCGCGATCGGCGCGATCGAGAAAGCCCCCTCCTTCGCGCGGAGCATCTCGTTCGTCTTGCGGCGTCTTTCCACGTTGCGCACGGTGAACACCAGATCACCGGGGTCCATGAGGTCGATCACCGACACCGTGACCTCGCAGGCGAACTTCGTGCCGTCCTTGTTCAGCCCGTTCGCGTCCAACATCATGTGCCTGTCCTCGTCGAGACCGCGCCGTATGCGCTGCACGATCTCGGGCGAAAGGCCCGGGATGAGCAGCGCGATTGGCTTGTCGATCGTCTCTTCCAGCGCGTAGCCGAAGTGCTCTTCGGCACGAGGATTGGACTCTAGTATGTGTCCGTTCGGGTCTGTTATGACAACAGCGTCATACATTCCGGCGAGGAACTGCCGGAACAACGACTTCCTATCCTTCGGTACAAACAATGGAGCCATACGGCGCATATTATACCATATTTCCCCTCCGCCGCGCAACGGGGTATTTTTTCTAGAGTTTACCCCATTTTTTGGCACGGCTCGGTTGGCGGGCGAAAAAAACGCGGCAACCGCCCGCCGTTTTTCGGT
>CAMOIK010000160.1 GCA_946615875.1 uncultured Verrucomicrobiota bacterium
TTGAAGCGTTCGCGCCGACGGCAAGCGTCGCCGCGCCTATCATCATGAGCAGTTTGTTCATGTCGTCTCCTTTTGGTTTGGTGGTTTCAGACTGTTGTCACGGAAGAAAAGCGATTGTCGGCGGCTACACCTGCGCGAACGGAATTCCGAGCAGGTCGGCGACTTTGCGGAAGATGGCGGCGTTGTGGCCGACGGACATTGCGAAATGGTGGGTCGGCGCCTCCATGAGCCAGCGTTCATACCACGCGTCCGGGCCGACGGCGAGGCGGACGTGCGTCTGCGTGTTGCCGATGGCCATGATAGGGTCGTCGGTGGCCTCGGCCTCGGACACGATGAACTTCATCTTTCCGTCGCCCGTCTGCGTGACGCCGAGCGTCGTGACGGGGCCGCTCTTCACCTTCGCCTCGACGGATACGCCGCTGCCGCGCTTTCCGTGATAGAGGCCGAGTCCGCGCAGGATGGGTCGGCCTTTTGCGATGGCAAGGTGGAAAGGCCCGTCGTGTCCCATGAGGATCGTGCCGCGCAGGTAGTCGGTGGTCACGATTTCGCAGAAGCTGCCGCCGACGCCCAGGATGTCGCAAATCTTCATTGCGAGCGCGGTCTTGAGATCGCCCTCACCGGCGCAGGGGACGCCTTGCGCCGTAAGGAGCGAATGCCCCGCTATGAAACCGCTCTGGAGCCGCTCGTAGCCGTTGCCGTCCGCGCCGTGGTAGTAGTATGCGAGCGCGTCCAGGTCGAAATCCGCGACCAAGCGCTCCTGGGCGACGGCGACGCGCGCGCTCCAGTCGAGCTGCTCCGGCGAGGGGCGGCGGGCGAGCGCTTCGGACGGCGAATCTTCCGATATGTCGAACATGGCCTTGATCTCGTCCAGCTTGCGCCCGGCGTCGGAGTCCGTCACGGCGGCGAGCCGTTTCGCCAGGTCGCACATCTCCAGCAGTTCCACGTGCAGCCCTGCGACGCCCTGGAGCATCGTGAAGTCGGAATACATGTCGAGCATACCGGAGTAGTTGCCGCCGAGGAAGCCGAAGCGGGCGCGCGCAAGCGCGGCCTTGACGGACGCCGCGCGCACCCATTCACGGATTTCGCGCCAGGCGCGGACGGCCTCCGGGCGGCCGGCGGTCGTTTCGTCCGCCATCGAGACGGCCGGGGCCTGCCTGAGGCCGAGCAGCCCCGATACGACGCGAAACCGGATTCCGGCGCGGTTGAAGGCGTTGGCTATTTCCGGCGCCGGGCAGGCGTTGCAGTGCGCGAGCCATTCGCCGGTGGTCGTCTTGGCGTAGTTCACCTGCATGGACGGCTGGAGGTTGAGGACGACCGTCGGCGCCTTGCATATCTGGTGGACGGGCAGCACCGCGTCGCTCGTCACATACGTGCCGATGTGCTGGAACACGATGTCGCAGAGGCTGCGCTGGAAGTATTCGCCCGCCTCGACGCCCTTTTCCGCGCAATCGACAAGGCCGAAGTTGAACACTTCCGCCCCATCGACCGCCGCGATTTCCCCGGCGACGAACCGCCCGTAGCCCTTGAGCCGCTCCTTCAGCCCTGCGAACTGCACCCAATACGCCTTCAGCCCCGTGGTATAGAGTCCCACGCGGACACGCGCCGTTTTGCGCTTGTGCAACGAACCTGCAAATTCCATACTGCCTCCCTCGAAGTGGCGACCGGCGTCCCAAACCCTTGGATGCCCGCCATTATACCACATCGGAGCGAGGGAAGACTAGACCTAATTTCTGCTATGGAGTTTAGGTTTTTGCTACGGCCCCTGCTCGCCGCCGCCGTCCTGCCTGCCGTGCTTGAGGCGCCATTCGCGCGGCGACGCGCCCTCGTGCTTGCGGAAGACGGTGGAGAAATAGGCGAGCGACGAAAAGCCCGTCTCCTCCGCTATCTCCCTCGCCGACATGTCGCTGCCCCGCAAAAGCGCCTTGGCCTGGTTTATCCGGAACTCCACAATGTACGCGTGCGGCGTGAAGCCCTTCTGCGCCTTGAATTCGCGCCGGAACAGCGGATAGCTCATGCCGTGGCGGCGCGCCACGGCTTCGAGATCCACATTCTCCGCGCTGAGCCTCAGCAGTTCGTCGCAGGCCTTGTCTATCGCGTCCGAATAAGGATTGCTCCGCGCGACGCCGTGCGCCGACAAGTCCGCAAGCAGTCCGATGGATTGCGCGACGAGCGCCGGGACCACCGCCGACAGTCCCTGCCGAAACAGTCCGGCGATGGTCCTCAACCTGCTTCGGACCAGAGTGGGCGCCACCCCTTTCAGCACTGGATGCCGCACCGGGAAGAAGGCGCCCACCACCTGGGTGGCGTAGGTGCCGGTGAAACCGCACCACCGCTCCGTCCAGCCGGTCTCCGGATCGGGCCGATACCTGTGCCACTCGCCGGGATGGAGCATGAAGACGTCGCCGGCCTCTATATTGACGCGCCCGCCATGCTCGGTCTCGAGCTCGCCGCGCCCGCGCCCGATGAACACCACCTGATACGAATCGAGCCTGCGCCCCTTCTCCCACGTGAACATGAACGGGCGGGGATGGCGGAACGGCGGGTAGGCGTCGCCCGGCCTCACGTTGGTGAAGCCGGCGTCCGTCACCCTTATGCCCCAGGCCAGGTCGAACGAGTCGATCGGCTTATAGACCGCCAGACTGCTGTTGTCGGGCTTCATCTCGCGAAACGCGATGCGCGGCAGCCGCTACTTGCGCGGGGCGACCGTCACCTTGTGGCGCGCTATCGCAGGCACCGCCATGTCGTCGTCGCCGGAACGCGTGCGCAGGACGAGGCGGCATTCCCCGGCTGGGAGATCGCCGTCGAACATCGCGTCCATCGTCGTGGACGTCGACGCGAGAATGCGCCCGGTCGCGACGGTCTTCCCTTCGCCGTCTTCGAGATAGACGCCTTCGTCCTCCCGTTCCCCGGACGAATAGAGCGAACTGCCCCCGATCAATATTCTCGCACCCGCGGAAATCACCCCTTCGGTGGAATAAGCTTCGTCCAGCACGGAGACTATTCGCGGCTTCTCGGATTTCGCCAGGGTCACGTTCACGGGCTTGAGACGCGCCAGCGCCGCCTTGAGTTCGGCTCCGGCTTTCAGGTTGAGGGCCGCGCCTTCCTGGTCCTCGCCATACGCCCCGTTCGCGCCGCGCACCTTCCCTCTCAGCGAAAGATACAGGCTGAACGGCCCGAAATTGACCATGTTCCCTTCCGCCACCGACCTCATGATATAGCCGCATACAGTCGATATATACAACTGCGCGTCTATCCTGTCGATGTGCATCTTCGCCGCCATGTCGGCCGCCACTTCCTCGCTTCTGACTATGCGGTTGTGCAGCAGTCTGCAATGGTATTCACCGTATTGTTTGCCTATTCCGCCAGGCACGACCGCCCTGAATCCTATTTCCGCCATTTTTCCTCCTTTTTTTGTTTTTTCAACACTTCCATTTTCGTCGCTAACCGACACGCTTCGGTTCGCCAACCGACA
>CAMOIK010000161.1 GCA_946615875.1 uncultured Verrucomicrobiota bacterium
ACGCACTTCCGCCTTTATCCATGCAGGCGCGGCGCATTCCCACGCTCAAAAAAAACGGGTAAACTCCAGGGTTTCTTGTTTTCCATTGAGAAAACACCCCCTGCCTGACCGGCGGGCGGTCGGCAGGCGCTGCCCGCTACATTCTATAGGGTTGCCGTCTGCGATATAGAGAGGAGAAAAGTCCATATATAGAGAGGCTGGAAGTCTATATATGGACCCGCGCCCGTTCCATACAGGGGAGGGAGAGCGGGCGCCGCCATCCGCAAACCGCCCCGCGCCACACGCAAGCCGGAAAATATGGTATAATACGCGGCATGAAACTCGACCCTACAAAGATGAAGGACTGGCAGATCGCCGAAGCTGCCGAGGAGAACCTGCGCTCCGCAAAAGAGCTGGCCGCCGAGCTGGGGCTGGCGGAGGACGAATGGACTCCCTACGGCAGGGTGCTGGCGAAGGTGGACGTCACCAAGGTGCTGGGGCGCGTCGGCGCCGGCAGGCGCGGCAAGTACATCGACGTGACAGCGATCACCCCGACGGCGCTTGGAGAAGGCAAGACCACCACGACGCTCGGCCTGGTCGAAGGGTTGGGCAGGCTCGGCAAGAAGGTGATCGGCTGCGTGCGCCAGCCGTCCGGCGGGCCGACGTTCAACATCAAGGGGTCTGCGGCCGGCGGAGGCCTGGCGCAAGTGGTGCCGCTCACCGCCCTTTCGCTCGGCCTCACCGGCGACATAGACGCGATAACGAACGCCAACAACCTCGCCATGGTCGCGCTCAACTCCAGGATGCAGCACGAGCGCAACCACGACGACGCATGGCTGGCCGAACGCGGGCTGAAGAGGCTCGACATCGACCCCGAGCGCATACAGTTCCGCTGGGCGATGGACTTCTGCGCCCAGGGGCTCAGGAACATCGAGATCGGGCGCGGCGGCAGGCTCGACGGCTTCAACTGCGCGAGCGGCTTCTACATCACCGTGGCCAGCGAAGTGATGGCGATACTGGCGATGAGCGCGGACCTCGCCGACCTCCGCCGCAGGCTCTCCAAGATCATAGTCGCCTATTCGAAGTCCGGCGCGCCGGTCACGACCGCCGACCTCGAGGTGGACGGCGCGATGTGCGCCCTTCTCGTGAACGCCATCAAGCCGACGCTGATGCAGTCGCTGGAGGGTCAGCCCGTGTTCGTCCACGCGGGGCCGTTCGCCAACATAGCGATCGGGCAGAACTCCGTGGTGGCCGACCGCCTGGCCTGCGCCCTGGGCGACTACGTCGTCACTGAAAGCGGCTTCGCCAGCGACATGGGCTTCGAGAAGTTCTGGAACATCAAGTGCCGCTGTTCGGGGCTGAAGCCCGACGCCGTGGTGCTGGTGGCGACGGTGCGCGCCTTGAAGGCGCACGGCGGCGCGCCGGCAGTCAAGGCGGGGCTGCCGCTCGACCCGGTTTACACCACAGAGAACCTGGAGCTGCTGCGCAAGGGCTGCGACAACCTCCTCGCCCACATAGACATCATACGCCGCTCCGGCGTGCAGCCGGTGGTGTGCCTAAACGCCTTCTACACCGACACGCCAGCCGAGCGCGCGCTTGTGCGCGAGGTGGCGGAACGCGCCGGCGCGTCCTTCGCGGTCTCCGACCACTGGCTCAAGGGCGGCGAAGGCGCGATCGAATTAGCCGAGGCGGTGATCAAGGCCTGCGACGCGCCGAACTCGTTCGAGTTCCTCTCGTCGCTCGACGAGCCTCTCACGGCAAGGATCGAAAAGCTGGTGAAGGAGGTATATGGCGGCGACGGAGTGGATTTCGAGCCTCTTGCCCGCGAGAAGCTCGCGATGTACGAGGCCGACCCGGAGACGGCCAGGCTGCCCGTATGCTGCGCCAAGACCCAATACTCGCTCTCGCACGACCCGAAGCTGCTTGGGCGCCCGAAGGGGTGGCGCCTGCCGGTCAAGGACGTGCTCATCTACCAAGGCGCCGGCCTGGTGGTCCCGGTCGCCGGCGAAATCAAGCTCATGCCAGGCACCTCGGCCTCGCCGGCGTATCGCCGCATCGACGTGGACGTGGACACGGGCAAGGTCAAGGGGCTTTTCTAGGCCATGAAGAAGCACATCGTCCTCGTCATAGCGCTGGCGGCCGGTCTGGCGGCCGCGCTGCTCACCAGGTTCTTCCTCGCCTCCAAGGAGGCCGAGATGCGGGCGAAGGAGCAGCGGCTCGCCAACCGCTACGGCACGATCACGGTTCTCGCCTACACCCGCGACACGCCGGCAGGGACGGTCCTTTCCTCGTCGGACATCGGCAAGAAGACGGTGCCGAAAGTCGGCCTGAGGGGACAGGCGGTCCTGCTCGAAAACTTCCATGACGTCATCGGACGGCGGACGCTCGTCGCCAACGACGCGAAGGAAGTGCTGTTCTGGAGCGACATCGAGGGCGGCGACCCGACCGCCAAGGGCCTTTCCGCCGACATCAAGAACCAGATGAGGGCGATGTCTATCAACGTCACTGGCGCGGCGGCGGTCTCCGGCATGGTGAGGCCCAACGACCACGTGGACGTGATAGGCACCTTCGACTTCCCGAACGACGAGGGGACTCTGAAACGCGGCGACCCCGTCACCTGCACCATCCTGCAGAACGTCCTGGTCCTGGCCACCGGACGCGAGACGGCGAAGTCGCGGCCCGCCAACCTCGGCGTGGCGCAGGGCTACTCGACCGTGACGCTGGAAGTGACGCCGCGCGAAGCCGAGATGCTGGCTTTCGCCGAGCAGATACGCGGGCGCCTCGTCCTCACTCTGCGCAGCGCAAACGACACCTCCAGCGAAAAAGAACTGCCGAACGTCGATTTCGCCAAGATCCGCAGCGAGATCGAGACCCTCAACCAGAAGAGGCAGATGAAGCAGCGCTGAGCCGGCGGCGCGGCGAAAGCGGAGGTCGCGTTCTGCGCGCCGGCGCCCGATGCGCGGCACGTTGTGCGAAAATATGGTATAATATAGAAAACCTAAAAGGAGTTCGAAATGATAGTCAGGTCACTTGCGGCATTGTTGATTGTGTTTGCTGTCGGCTGCGCGTCGGAGAAGGCTTTGAATCGCGGCTGCGCCAGTTCCGTGAGGGTTTCGGCGGTCGTGTTCGACAAGGCGGTTTACAATGCCGCATCTCAGGCGGAGCTGATTGAGAAGTTCCGCAGTCATGATGTCGAGCCGCTCTGGTCTTATATCCTTACGCCCGACGGCGGAGATATATCGTCTACGCGAAGCGTTAAAGTCGTCAAGAGGTCGTGCAGTCATGGTTCGTCTTATAGCTCGTCTAGTTCTAGCGAGTCATCTAAAGACGTTGGAGAGTGGATAAAAATAAGAGATGGTAATGACGGGATGCTTGGCGTAGAGTGTCAATTCTCATTCGTCCAAACGGCCAAATCAGAACAGGATAGCGATATTGTCCATAGCGGCAAGGTGAT
>CAMOIK010000162.1 GCA_946615875.1 uncultured Verrucomicrobiota bacterium
CGGCGTCCGCCTCGAACCGGCAAATCCCAACTACCCCGTCATCCGTCTCCGCGCTGTCGGCGCATGAACCGCCCCGGCATCGGAAGACGTCTGCCGGGCGATGGTGGGCGGTGAGGGACTCGGACCCCCGACCTTGACCGTGTAAAGGTCCTGCTCTAACCAACTGAGCTAACCGCCCTTGTCACGGAAAACGGCGACATTGTAGCAAATTTTCGCCCTGCTGTCTAGTGGCTGGGGCGCGGTCAAGCCTGCGCACCCAACCGCCTGACGATGGCGGAACCGACCACGTAGCCGTCGGCGTGTTCGCAGACTTGCCGCGCCTGTTCCGGCGACGATATGCCGAAGCCCGCCGCGACAGGCAGCGGCGACACGGCGCGTATTTCGTCGAGACGCGTGAACAGCTCTTTCGGGAGTTCCTTGCGCTCGCCCGTGGTGCCCTTGACGGTGATCACGTAGAGGAAGGAGTTGTGCAGGCCTGCCGCGCTCGCCTTGACGCGCTCCAGCGGCGTGTTCGGCGCTATGAGCGGTATGAGGTCCAGCCCACGCGGCGCGATCGCCGCCAGCAGTTCGCCGCGCTCCTCAAGCGGCAGGTCCACCGCCAGCACGGCGTCGATGCCTGCATCGGCTGCTGCTGCGGCGAACGTCTCAAGCCCTTTGGAGAAGATCAGGTTGTAGTAGGAAAACAGCACGAAGCCGGTGTCGGGGTGCTTGGCGCGCAGACGCTTCGCGACTCCCAGCACGTCGTCGAGCGTCACGCCCTGCCGCAGCGCTTCGTAGGCGGCGGAGCGTATGACTCCGCCGTCCGCGAACGGGTCCGAGAAGGGGACGCCCAGCTCGATGATGTCCGCGCCTTCCTTGTCGATCAGGTCGCTGACGGCCTGCTCGCTCCTGGCGAGAGTTGGGTATCCGACCGTGAGGTAGGCGACGAACGCGCCGCGCCCCTCGCGTTTGGCTTTCGCAAATGCTTCGGTGATTCTCTTCTTCATTGCTTTGTCTCTTTGTCGTGTTTCTGCGCAGGGCGGTCGGCGCCGCCCGTTCGCGCGAATGCGTGTCAGCCCTCGGCCTTCTCTATGGAGCCGAGGTCCTTGTCTCCGCGCCCGGAGAGATTGACGAGGAGAATGGCGTCGCGCGGCAGGGCGGGCGCGCGCCTGATCGCCTCCGCCAGCGCGTGCGACGACTCCAGCGCCGGTATGATACCCTCGTAGCGGCACAGCGCGTGGAAGGCCGCAAGCGCCTGGTCGTCGTTTATGACCGTGTATTCCGCGCGTCCCGTCTCGGCGAGGTGGCAGTGCTCTGGGCCGACGCCTGGATAGTCCAGCCCGGCCGATATGGAATACGTGTCGATTATGTTGCCGTCGCCGGTCTGCAGCAGCATGGTCTTGGCGCCGTGCAGCACGCCGATGCGTCCGCCGTTGATAGAGGCTGCGTGCTGGCCGGTCTCTATTCCCTTGCCGCCCGCCTCCACGCCGACAAGGCGGACTTCCGGGTCGTCGATGAATCCCGCGAAGAGCCCCATGGCGTTGGAGCCGCCGCCGACGCAGGCGATCGCCTGGTCCGGCAGTTTCCCGAATCTCTCCAGGCACTGGCGGCGGGCTTCGGTGCCGATGACCGACTGGAAGTCGCGCACCATCTGCGGATACGGGGCCGGGCCGGCCACCGTCCCTATCACGTAGAACGTGTCGTCGCAGTTCGTGACCCAGTCGCGAAGGGCCTCGTTCATCGCGTCCTTCAGCGTGGCGGAGCCTTCCGAGACGGCCACTACGCGCGCGCCCAGCATCTTCATGCGCTGCACGTTGGGCGCCTGTCGCTCCACGTCTATCGCGCCCATGTAGATGTCGCAGGGCATCCCGAAGAGCGCGGCGACGGTGGCGGTGGCCACGCCGTGCATTCCCGCGCCCGTCTCGGCTATGAGGCGTTTCTTGCCCATGCGCCGTGCCAGGAGGGCCTGCCCGATCGTGTTGTTCACCTTGTGCGCGCCGGTGTGGTTGAGGTCTTCGCGCTTCAGGACGATGCGCGCGCCGCCCAAGTGGTCGCTTAGGCGCCTCGCCAGCGTGAGCGGGCTTTCGCGCCCGACGTAGTCTCTGAGGATTTCGCGGAACTCCGCCTGGAACGCGGGGTCGTTCTTCGCGGTCTCGTAGGCCGCCGTCAGTTCATTGACGGGGCCCATCAGCGTCTCGGCCACGTACTGGCCGCCGAATCTGCCGTAGTGTGTGTTCATAAGATGGTTGAGGGAGTTGAGAGGGTTGAGAAGGTGGAAGGTGCGCCGGCCTAACTTTGGACGGTCAGTTCCCGGAGCTTCCGCCCGGGGCGCGGGGCGCGCATGAGCGCGGTGCCGACAAGGAAGCCGTCGGCGCCGGCGGCGCGCGCTTCGCGTATGGCCTGCGCCGTGTGCATCCCCGACTCCGCGATGCGCACGTGCCGGTCGGGGATGAGGCCCATGAGTCCGGCCAAGAGCGCCGTGTCCGTCCGGAAGTCGCGCAGGTCGCGGCAGTTCACGCCGATGATCTCGCAGCCGAGCGCCACGGCGCGGCCTATCTCGTCCGCGTCGTGCGTCTCCACCAGCGCCGCCATTCCGAAGGAGTGCGCGGCGTCGTTCAGGTCTGCGAGCCGGGCGTCGTCCAGGGCGGCGGCGATCAGCAGCACGCAGTCGGCGCCGGCCGCCCTGGCCTCCGCCACCTGGTAGCGCGTCGTGAGGAAGTCCTTGTAGAGGATGGGGAGGTCCGCGGTCTCGCGGGCGGCGCGCAGGTATTTCTCGTCGCCGAGGAAGCGGTGCGGCTCGCACAGCACCGAAAGCGCGGCGGCGCCGGCGTCCTCCAGCTCGCGGGCAAGCTCGGCCGGCCTGAAGTCTTCGCGTATCAATCCTTCGCTGGGGCTGGCTTTCTTCAACTCCGCTATCACGTGGATGCCGTCGCCGCGAAAGGCCCCGGCGAAGTCTCGCGGCGCCGGCAGCCCGTCTATCTTGCGCAGCACGTCGGAGAGCGGCGCGGATTTTTCGCGTTCCCGCGCGTCCTTCCTGCGTATGTCGCAAAGTTCCTGTAGGATGTTTCTCATAGGTTTGTGTTGATTTCGGTTGGCGTGCTTGATGCGGGCGCGGGTGGCATGGCGGAAATCCAAAATGGAAAACGGGCGAACCCTCCGATCTGGATTTGGTTCGCCCGTTGCCTGATGCTGTCGCTCCGTTTCACGGTAATGACGAAATCACGCGCCAGAAGAACCATTCCTCCTGCGCCACCAGCGACCGTCCATGTAAAACTTTTCCGTCATGACGGTGCGTATTATAGCATTTCCTGTTGCGCTGCGTCAATAGGTCAATTTTGCAAAATTTCGTGCCGCAAATCGGCGCTTCGGGC
>CAMOIK010000163.1 GCA_946615875.1 uncultured Verrucomicrobiota bacterium
GGATCGACGCACACGAACTTGCGCTTCTTCTCGACGTCGGTGATCACGTAGTTGATCGTCACCTCCGCAGCCGTGCCGGCTGTGGTCGGCACCGCGAAGATGGGCTTGGCCGGCTTGCGCGTGGGCGCCACGCCCTCCAGGGACCGCACGTCGGCGAACCCTGGGTTGGCCGCGATGATGCCCACCGCCTTGGCCGTATCCATCGAAGAGCCGCCGCCGATGGCCACGATGCAGTCCGCCTTGGCCTTCTTGAACGCCTTGACGCCGTTCTTCACGTTGTCTATCGTGGGGTTGGGCTTGATGTCGGAATAGACGGCGTAGGCGACACCTTCCGCGTCGAGCAGGTCGGTCACCTTGCGGGTGACGCCGAACTTCACCAGGTCGGGATCGGAGAACACAATCGGCTTCTTGAGGCCGCGATGCGCGAGTTCCGCCGTGATTTCCTTCACGGCGCCGGAGCCGTGGTAAGACGTTTCGTTGAGGATTATCCTGTTCATGGTGTATTGCCTTTCGTGGAGGGTGGTGGCTGGATGGTAGAGAGTGGTTGGCAGTAGATGTCGGGCGTGGGCGGTCCTCAGCCGCCGACCTTCATGGTGTAGCCGTTGAACTCGTGCGTATTGTAGAGCGGCGCGGCGTCATCGACCGCCAGGCCCATTGCCTTGCGTATCTTGAGGAAGTCGCGGACGCCCTTCTCGCCCACCTGCTGCAGGCGTTCGCCGTGCCCTGCGGCCAGCAGCAGCACCTGGCAGTACGCGTCGGCGTTTTCCGCGAACCACTCCGCCTCCTCTATGTCGCGGCCGCCGCAGACGATGCCGTGGTTCTCCATGAACACCACGTTGCCCTTCTTTGCGGCCTCGGCCACGTTCGCAGCCACTTCGTCGGTGCCGGGCGTGGCATACGGGGCCAGCGGTATCTGGTTGAGGAAGATGTCCGCTTCCGGATTGATGCCGTTCGGCGGCACCTTGCCGGCGAAGATGAACGCGTTGCAGTGCGGCGGGTGGCAGTGCATGCAGGCGTCAATTCCCGTTGCCTTCATCATCGCGATGTGCACCTTCACCTCGCTCGTCCTCGGGCGGTATCCGCAGAGCTGCCCTGCCTCCATATCGACGAGGCAGATATCCTCGACCCTCATGAAGCCCTTGCAGCACAGCGTGGGCGAACACAACACCAGGTCTTCTCCCACGCGGACGGAGAGATTGCCGCCGTTGCCGTCGGTATATCCCTTGCGGTATATCCTGCGGCCCATCTCGCAGATCTGCTCCTTGACGCGGGTTATCGGTTCGGACGCGAAAAATGCATCGAGCTCTTCCCGCGTCTGCGGCTGGGGACCGCGCCGCCAATCGTAGGCGCGATCGACGAGCGGCGGATTTATATACAAGTTCGGACTCATGCCTGTATTATACCATATTTCCGCCCGCCGTGGCGGAGAAAGTCGAAACTTTATCGGCGACGCGGCGCCGTCTCGCCTGCGCGGATGCGATACATCTCGGAGCCGATCTCCCTGACGGCCTCGACGGTCTCCCAATACGGCGTGTCGCAAACGTCCGTCCATCCGACCTGCATGTTCTCGCCGTCAAAACGCCCCGAGGTCGCCTGGTCGGAGAACTGGTGCCAGTGGACGCCGACGAAGAACGGGTTTTCCAGCGCCGAACGCACGTAGTCCTTGTAGGTCTCCGCTCGCTCGCGCTGGTCCTTGAGCAGGATGAGCCCCGGGCAGAACGGCCCTCTGTCGAGCGCGCCGAAGTGGAACTCCCCTATCAGGACGGGCACGTCCACGCCGTCCGGCAACCTGAAGCCGCGCAGGTTTTTCGCGTAGATGTTGTAGCTGATGACGTCGCAGTATCTCGCCGCCGCCGCCACGACGAAGGCCGGCGCCTCCTGGGCCCAGCGGCAGCCGAGGTAGAGTTTGCCGGGGTTCGCCCGCTTCAGCTCCTCCCGGACTATGCGGAAGTAGGCGTCGGCGATTTCAGCGGAGAACGCCTCCAGATCCGGTTTGGCGCCTTCGATGGAGGCTGGCGCGGCGGTCTGCGCCAAGAAGTCCTCCCAGTCGGCGTAGTCGGTCTTCCAGGCGGCATTGAGCCTGCCGACATCCGAATACTTCGCCATCAACCTGTCGCGGAACGCGATCTTGCACGCCTGGTCTGCCGGGGATTTGAGGGTGGACAGGCCTAGCGTGTGCGGCTGCCCCCACTTGTGCTCGTTATCTACGAAGAAGCCCACGCACCACGGGTCGTCGAATTCGTCGCGATATACCTCCGTCATGCGCCGCGCCTCCGCGCGGAAAGCCGGATCGAACGGGTCGCAGAACTCCCACCATCCGCCCTTGTGGCCGGCGATGGGGCGCGCATGTATCTCGTAGCGTTCCGTGTAGGGCGTCCGGTCCATCATGCAGATGCGCTTGTCGGACGAGTTGGCGATCGTGTTGCAGCACCAGCTCTTGAGGCGGCGATGCGCCAGATCGGCCCAGACGGCGAACCAATCCTCGCCGTACTTGCGGCGGATGTTCGCGGCGGAGAAGTCATAGACCCGCTCGATGCCGCGCCGACCGTAATAGGGCCACAGCAGTTCGTCGCGCGTTTCGTAGAACGCGCCGAACACCGGATCGTTCCTGTCCGGCAGCTCCGCAAACCATCCTGCGCGGTCGCCATCCGGCGTGGCGAGCGGCGTCATGGCGCTTGAGGGCAGGACGCGCACCGGGCCGTGGCTCCACCAGAGATGCCCGTCAGGATCGACGATCCACCATTTGCCGCCCCATTTCGTCGTTGAGAAGCCTCCTGTCTTGGCGAGTTGCGGTCCGTCGGCCCACCCGCCCCACTTGTCCCAGCCTTTTGGTCCGGGATGCGCGGCGAGGTCTTTTTCCTCCTTTTCGCGCTGCTTGGCGAAATCGGCGTCCGTGTGTATCTTGTCTGGCCAATCCTTGTGGATGAACTGCCCGTACTTGTCGATGAACGGGAAAAAGGCGTCTTCGCCGAGCCGTGTCCACGGCTGAGCCTCCTCCGTGGCCGCCGCACGCGGCGGAATCTTGCGCGATACGAACGCCTCGGCAGGCACGCCTGCGGCATACTGAAACGCCCAGGTGCGAAGAGGTTTCAAGCGTTTTGCTATGGCGTCGAGCGCCGGTTTCCCCTGCATCGCGGCAGGGGCTTCCGCCGCATGCCCGGAAATCGCCGCGAACGCACACGCCATTGCCACGGCGATCTTCTTCATTTCAGCATTCATTGTCTTTCCAACCTCCTTGCGGCACATATTATACCATATTTCCGCGCTTCGCGCCTTGCACTTCCAACCGCCTCCGGGCCGTGCGTAAAATCCATATATAG
>CAMOIK010000164.1 GCA_946615875.1 uncultured Verrucomicrobiota bacterium
GAAACGTGGGACTCCGCCACCGGCGATTGGGGCGAGCCCGTTTCGCGGAGCGGCACGTCTGTAGCGGTGACCTCCGCCGACAAAGTGCGCATCACCTGGCAGTGGGCCGCCGGCGACGGCATCGTGACCCGCTACACTACGGCAGACTACGTGCAGGACGGCCTGATCCTCCACTACGACGGCATCCGCAACGTCGGCGCCGATCAGCCGCACTCCTCCGATACGACCGAATGGAAGAACCTCGCCCCCGACGGCGGCTCCGATCTCACCTTCCGTGCGCAGACAGGCTGCACGAAGCCTGGCGAATGGCGCGACGACGGCTACCGCTTCGAGCAGCAGTCCACATTCGCAAACACGGCGTCAATCGATCTCCCGGCCAACCAGACAATCCAAATCGCCTTGAACGCCAATGCCTTGGATCAATACACGTTCAAAAACGGCGAGTATGCCAACGAACCTTACCTCTACTACGCGCAGACTGCTTTCGGGAAAGGCGCATCTATTTCTCTTCGCAAGGACATTAACGCCGCGGCCACCAGCGTGACCAGCACGCATTTCGACTGGACTGTCCAAGATTACGGGACTAGCACGACGCGTCCGCGCCCCAAGATGACGATTGGTGCGCCAGCCAAATACGTGACGGCCATCCTCGCCGATGATTATGGCGCCGCCATGACAGGAACGACCATTCCGAGCGTCCAGACCAACCAAGGGGTGATGGATGCGTCGCGCCGCGATTTCACAAAGAAGCCGACGGCAATAACGGCAAGCACTGGTTTCGGCATTGGCGGAAACTATTCCGATACACAGGGCAAGTTCAAGGGAACGATCCACAACTTCCGCCTCTACAACCGCGTTCTGACGAATGCGGAACTGGAGCATAACCGCATGATTGACGACTACCGCTTCCATGGCGTGATGCCAGTGACAAACGTCGTTGTCTCGTCTTCGCACTCCTTCCTCTCCGGCAACGAGAAGAGCGGCAACTACGAAATCTCCGGCTCCTACACCTTCACTGCCCCGACGGAAACGCAGACCGATGATCGCGGTTTCGAGTATAAACTTGCAGGTTACACGATAGAGACGTGGAATGACACGACGCACGGCTGGAGTGCGCCGGATTGGCACAAGGGTGAAACCTCCTGCACCTATACGTATACGGTCGGCACATCTCCGGCCAAGGTGCGTCTAACTTGGCAGTGGAAGACGACGAAGGCGCGTCGCACCGCCGCAGACTACCGCCTCGAGGATATCGTTCCAGCTGGTCTCGCCCTGCACTTCGACGGCATCAGAAACCTCGGTGCGGAATGCGCGAGCACTTTGAATCCCACTTCACGGCTCTCGCAGGCGTGGGTCAATCTGGCTGACGAGGGAGAGTTCACGCTTGGGCGCGTGAACAAAGAGACTGCCGCCGCCGGTGCATGGACGACAGGTGGCTTTGCCTTCACAAACACCAGCGACAAAGTCGGCTCGCGTTTCCAGAAGACGGAACCCTTCGCCCTCACGCCGGCCTACACGTGGCAGTTCCTCCTCGATGCCAAGGTGTCCGATCAGACGGATCCATCCGGAACTTGCGGCTACATCATGTTCAACGACCCGTGGAAGGCGTCGAGCCTCGCAGTCCGCACAAAAAGCGATTACAGGTATGGCCTCTACTATGTGCCTGAAGGGGCGTTCCCGGCGGGCACAGGTGACTATCGCCCGAAGATTCTCGACACCGGGACGGAGGAGTCCAAATACACCTGGGCGACGGCCATCTTGAACGGGGACGATGCCATGCTGTTCGCCGGAACGACATACCCGACGGATAGCACGGGCAAGAAGACGGCTCCGGGCGCCGCCGTCGCGCAGACGCTCAACAAGATTGCAATCGGCGGCGGCCAGGGAACCCAGGACTTCACCGGCAAGATAAAGAACGTCCGCTACTACGACCGCGTTCTGTCGGAGGCCGAGCTTGTGCGCAACCGCGAGGTCGATAGCGCCCGCTACTTCGGGCAGCTCGCCACGACCAACGTGCTGATCGGCGTCGCCGACGCCTACGTTCCCTATCGGGTCGAAGGCTCCTCGCAGTTCGATGCGCCTCCCACGATCGATGTGGACGGCGAAACCAAGGACGTGACCTGCTACAGCGTTCAGAGACTTGCCGACGACGGCACCTGGACCGGCAAGCAGTGGTTCGAGGGCGTCAGCTACACCTACGACGAAGCGGCGGAGGAGGGCAAGCCCGTCCGCGTCACATGGAGCGCCTCGCGCCCGGGCCTGATGATAATATTGAGGTAGCGCGCGACACGCCTGCCGTCATCGCCAGGCGCTCGTTCATCGCGGGGGCGGCGGCGCTCGCCGCCGCCCCCGCCGCCACCGGCCGCGGGAAATATGGTATAATATGCCGCGGATGCCGTTCCGGCGTCAGATGGACTCCATGGATGCGTTTTCAAGGCTTGCGCTGCTCGTGGGCGGCGACGTGGTGGCGGCGCTGCGCGGCGCGCGCGTGGCCGTGTTCGGACTCGGCGGCGTGGGCGGCTGGTGCGCGGAAGCGCTCGCCCGCTCCTGCGTGGGCCGCATTATGCTGGTCGATTTCGACCGCGTGGCTCCGTCGAACGTCAATCGCCAGATAATGGCCACCTCCCGCACCGTCGGCGCGTTCAAGGTGGACGTGCTGGCGGAGCGCTTGAGGGAGATCAACCCCGCAATCGTCCTGGATGTCCGCAGGGAGTTCTACGGGGAGGAGAACGCCGCCTCCTTCCGCCTGCAGGACTTCGACTACGCGATAGACGCGATAGACTCGCTGGACAGCAAGGTCGCTCTCGTGCGCCACGCGCTATCCATACCGTCGCTCACGCTGTTTTCGTCGATGGGCGCGGCGCGGAAGATGGACCCGTTCGCAATCCGCGCCGACGACTTCCGCAAGGTCGCCGGGGATGCCCTCGCCCGTGCGCTGCGCCAGCGCTTCAGGAAGAGCGGCGGCATCCCGGAGCGCCGCTTCACTTGCGTATGGAGCCCGGAGACGCGGCAGAACCGCACATCCCCGGATGTCGCCGCGGAACCACGCGCAAATGGCACGGTGGCGCACGTCACGGCCGCGTTCGGCCTCGCCCTCGCCGGTCTCGTCGTCGCGGATGTCGAGCGCCGCTACGGCTCGGCACGGGAATGCGCGCGTGGATGATTGGCATGGCGGCGTCGCCGCCGCAAAAAAAGAAATGCGGCGAAATCGCCGCAATCGCTGGCGGAGGGGGGGGGATTCGAACCCCCGGTGGACTTGCGCCCACACAACCTTTCCAAGGTTGCACCATCGACCACTCGGACACCCCTCCAGTCG
>CAMOIK010000165.1 GCA_946615875.1 uncultured Verrucomicrobiota bacterium
TGCGGCGCCGTCCGCCTTCGAGTAGCGCCATGAATACTTCAGGATGCCGTCGCCGCCATGGCTGATGTACAGCTCGAAAAGCGGGTCTGTGGCGCCGGAACTTTCCCCGTAGCTTCCAAACGGGATGTCGTTCAGCTCGTAAGCGGTCATCTGCATGTCCACCTCGATCCTCGTGTTCGGGCCGACGCAGTGGCCAAGGCTGATGAATGCGTCGCCTTCCGATTCGACATAGCCAGTCTGTCGGGCGAGGCGCAGTTTCGTGACAGAGAAGGCGGCGATGTCGGCTTCGGCGGTGTACGACGCCTCAATCTTCGCGGTGTCACCCTTGAAGTTGTACGGGTCCGGGCAGTCCACGAGGTTCACGCCTTCATGCGAGATCGTCACGGCTGTTATGCGCGCGTAGATGTCGTTTCCGCCGACAGGCTGGGCGATCATCACGCGGTAAGACCGCGTGCGTTGGCCGTCCCACTGGTTGAACACCGAAAGCTGGTGCACGAACTTGCCTGTCGGCATCGCGCCGCCGCCGTTGGAGGCCGATGCGTAGGGTCTGTTCGAGGTGCAGGCGAACGCGACCTGCGCCGCGCCGTTCCATGCCGTTATGCCCTCGAGCGACCATGTGCCCGCGAGCGGGCCGGTGTTTTCCATTATCTTGACATACTTCGTCGAAACCAGGGAGACGTCGATCTCCCTGACGTCCGCGCCGTAGGACGAGGCGCAAAGCACCGTCGAGGCCGTCGCCGCGAACACGGCAGCAATCTTTCGCATGGTCAGCATGGTTGGCTCCTTTTGTTGTTTCTGGTTCGAGTGTTCATTAGCAGTATATCATATATCGCGGCAGTGCGCAATAGGGAAAATGTGCACAATGTGCAAAATATTCGCGTCGTTCCGGCGTCTTGTTCGCGCCGTTGCGGGTTCAGCGCTTCCTCTCTTCGAGGAAGGCGATGTATCGGGTCAAGTCCGATATCTTCCCGTCCTTCAGTTCTGCGTAGAGGAAGAGGTTCTGCGGCGGCGCGGGGTCCAGGGCGAGTCTGCCCGCCTTGGATGCGCAGTTGATCGTGAGCGCGTGGATGAAGCGCACCGCGCCTGGCTCGCCGCCGCCGACGATGTCGAGGCCGTGGCGCCAGCCGAACACGTGCGCCTGCAGCACGTTGAAATCCTTGTCGAACACGAAGAAGCAGGGGTCGTCCTCCTTGGGCGTGTAGAAGTTGATGTAGAGGCGCTCGCCGTCGGTGGCGATGTTCTGGACGCCGGCGTGCACGTCGTATCCGTGGTCGACCAGGAAAGGCTCGCATACCGGGCGGAGAGACTTGGCGTCGAACTTGCCGAAGTAGTTGCCGCGGAACGGCTTCGCCGGGTCGCGAGCCGGGCCGAGCCCCACGTAGAGCACGCCGTCCAGGCAGGCGATGCCGTCGGCGGGGCGCGTGAATTCCGTCGTGCCGATCTTCTTCAGGTTCTCGTCCCACACGTCGATGCGCCCGCGCTTCGGCACGTCCTTCGGTATGCAGACCGCCGTATAGAGCCTGCCGTCCCAGAAGCAGATGTCGCCTTGGTGCTTGTCTGCCGTGACGTGGGCGATGAGGCGCCCGTGCCAGTCGAACTTGTAGAGTCCGTCGTGGAGGGTGGCGTAGATGGCGTTGGAGGTCACGCAGAAGCCCTGGACGTGGCCGCTTCCCTTTGCGAGCGCGCCCGGACGCGTGAGTATCGGTTCCCAGTTGGGCGGCGTCGGCGGTGGCGGCTGCGCGGCGACGGCGGCCAGCGCGGCGGCGAACAGCGCGAGGGCGGCCGCGCCAGCCTTCGCCGCCGTCCCTGCGGTTTTGCGCCGGTGCGTTCCCCGCGCCCCGGCCCTGTCATTCCCGAGTCTCTTTCCAGCAGTCTCGACCATCGCCATTTTTCGCCTCGCTTGAACGCCCGGTTGCGGCGGCGCCGGCCCAGCCGATGCGCGTCACGCCGCACCTTCGACCGATATTGTAGCATTTATTCGGTCGGTGCGCAAGTGGGGGTGCGTGCAAAATGTGCAATGGTGCGGCCGTCTGCGGGGAAGGTTTCCCCCGGCTTGTACTGCTGGATGAAGCCGAAGAGTTCGGCCGGCTTGCCCGCCATGTGGCCGAGTATCGCCTCCGCCGCCTTCTCGCCCGTCGCCACCGGGTCGAATTCGAAGCGGGCGAGCGAGCGGGGATATGCGGGGAGGAAGCCCTTGTTCGCCAGCGTCACGGCGAAGACGTCGTCCGGCGCGCGCACGCCAAGCTCCTGGAGGGCGGCCAGGCCGCCTATGGCGAGGAAGTCGTCGAGCCACAGCACGAGGTCCGGCCAGGTCTCGCGGGCCTTGGCGAAACGCTTGAGCGCGGCGTTCATGCCGAGCCGCTGTATTCGCTCCAGGTAGCCGTAGGCGTAGCCGCCGCACTGCGCCTTGCCGAAGAAGCATTCCTCGACTTCCAGGCCGGCCTCTCTGAGGGTGCGGGAGATGCCGTCGTAGGCCTCCCTGAAATCGCAGCCGACGAGCAGCACGCGGCGCACCGTCTTTGCGGCGCACTGGTCGAGGAACTCCGCCATGTCCCCCAGGTATCCCGCCGAGCCGTGCGGCAGGAAGTCTTCGGAATACAGGATGGTCGACCACGGCGTGCCGGCGCGCTCCAGGCGGTCGAACACCTGTCTCGGGCAGTAGAGAGGCACGACGAACGTCTGCTTCTGCTTTAGCATGAGGTCGAGGCCCGTGAAGTTCCAGCGTCCCTTCTCGTCGCGGTCGAGCGTGAACACCGAGAAGAGATACCCGGCCTGCACGAGCCTGCGGCGCATCTCGCCCAGGAGCATCGTCGCGAAGTAGGCGCCTTCGCACGCGACCGGCGCTATGGCCAGGACGTGCCCGCGCCAATACGCCTCGCGCCGCCCGAGCACGATGCAGCCGAGCCGCTGGCGCGGGCTGACGAGATTTTCCGAGGCCAGCTTCTCCACGGCCTCTCGCGGGATGCGCATGCTCACCCCCAGCTCGCTCGCCATGTCGGAGAGCTTGGGCAGCATCTCTCCTTTCTTGTAGTAGCCGGAAAGTATAGCGTCGCGCAACCCGTCCGCCACCTGGTCGGAGAGATTGACGGCCAGGTTCTTGTTCACCGAAAAGGGCAGCCGTTTGCCTGCGCTTGTCGCCGCCGCTTTCTTCATCTGAATTCTGCTGTTTGCCAAGTTTGAAAGACGTCCTTCGCCGCGTATTATACCATATTTTCTGCTTTCTGGTCTAGTGAGCATTGTTATCCGGCGTC
>CAMOIK010000166.1 GCA_946615875.1 uncultured Verrucomicrobiota bacterium
TCTTATGCCGCCCGGCGTTAGCGGCAGACTGGCATTTTGCATAATCGACTAATTAAGGAGCGGCTGGCGAAGGGGCGGGAAGACGCGGGAAGGGGGATGCAATGGCACGCCGTTTTTCTATGATTGTAATGCCGCCTTTCTATTATCGACATGCCGCCTTTCTATAATTGTCATATCGCTTGGCCATAGTTGTCACACGGCCAAGTCATAGTTATCACATCGTCAAGTCATGGCTATGACATCGTCTGCCGCTGGCAAAGGGAGTCGCCAGGGCCCGTCGGGCGTTATTCGCCGCCGCCCGTGGGCGGCCAATGCCAGCAGGGCTGGCGGTTGGCGCAAAACGTTGATAGCGAAGCACGAAACACGGAAAATATGGTATAATATGCGGCGTCATGTTCGAGGAGGAAGAGAAGCGGCCTGAAGTGGTCAGCATGGCGAATATCGTGCTGTCCGTGGGGCTTCACGTTGTTTTCTTCGTGCTTTGCGGGATATTCGCGGCGTGCAGTTTCAAGGCGAAGGAGACCGTGATACCGATGGACCTGACTCTCGTGCTGCACGAGAACCTGGACGGCAACGACGACGAACCGCCGCCGATGGAAAAGCCGCAAGACACCCCCCCGCCCCCTCCCGAGCCAAAAGTGGAGCCGCCCCCGCCGCCTCCTCCGCCGCAGAACCCGCCTGACGCGCTCGAACAGGTGCAGGAGAAGAAGCCCGAAAAGCCGAAGGTGGAGGAAAAGAAGCCGAAGGAGGAGGAAAAGAAGAAGGAAGAGAAGCCAAAGCCGCCGGAAAAGCCGAAAATCAGCCGCGAGGAGCGTATGCGGCAGATGCGCGAGCGCGCTACCGTGGTCAAGACGCCGAAACAGCAGGCGAAACCGACGACAAACGGGCGGACTGGCCGCAAAACGCTCTCCGACGCGGACATCCAGAAACTCCTGATGCAGGGCTACAAACCCGGCCGCACCGAGCAGCTGGCGGGCAGCGAGGAGCAGCGGTGCGTGTCGCTGATATACAAGGCGTTCTACGACAAGTGGGAGGCGCCGGCGTATTCGCCGGCTTTGCGCGACATCGTGCTGACCGTCACGTTCGACATGAACGGGCGCGTGACCAACTGGCGCGTGGTCAGCGGCTCCGGCGACGCCGCGGCGGACGCCACGGTGAAGCGCGCGGCGGCGCTTGTCCGCCAGGTCTATGGGCTTTCCGCGCAGTTCCTGCGCGAAAACGGCACGGTGAACATACGCTTCACGGTGAAGGCGCAATGACGGCCGGCGGGAGGGCAAGAGGGATTTGAAAGGCCGCGCCGCCCGCGCGGCGTAGCAACGAGGTGGAGAAGAAATGCTGGGACAGATGTTTGCTGTGTTGCTTTGCGCGATCGTGCTCGACGGGGTTTCCGGCGACAGGATGGCGGCGCGCGCGGCGTTCGACGCGAACAACGTGCGCGTCGGCGACCCGATGACGTTGATCGTGGATTTCAGGGGGCTGGCCGAGTTCCGCGACCTGCATCCGCCGGAACTCTCGCGCGAGGTCGATGCCTCCGTCTGGAAGGTCGATGACGCCAGCGCGAAGACGGAGACCGGCGAGACTGGCCGCCGCCTGGTCTATCGCGTGAGGCCGCTGCGCGAAGGGTTGCACTATTTCCCCGGCCTGGAGTTCGAGTGGGAGGGCGGAACGGCGTCCACCGCGCCCATCCCCGTGCACGTGCGGCCGGGGGTGCAGGCGGCGCTTTCCGGCCTTGAGGAGGGCGTCGGCAACCTCCCCATGCCGGACGGCATCGCGATCGCCGTCGCCAGCCGCCGGCTCGGCGAAGACGAGGCGTTCGCCTGGCGCAAGGCCTGTTCGCGGCCGACCGCCGCCGCCTTCGCCGCCTTCGATTTCCCGGAAGCGCGCCTGAACGAGGCCGCCTGCCACGTGCTGGACGGCAACTGGGCGAAGGCGCTGAAGATATACGCCCGCCTCGAATGGTCGCTCGGCCAGACGAAGACCATAGAGCGCGGCATGGTGGCGGCGCTCGCCCGCAAGACCGGCGAACCGGCGCAGGAGCTGCCGGCCTGGCGCGTGGCGTTCCGCCCCGTGCTCCGCCACGCCTGGAGGGGGCGGCTGGGCATCGTCGGCGGCGCGCTCGCCGCCCTCGCGCTGCTCTTCTGGGCCTGCGGCCGCGCCATCCGCCGCCTCGCCGCGGTCGCCTTCGCGCTGCTGGCGCTGCACGGCACGGCGGCGGCGCAGAGCCCGTTCGACGAGTTCGACAGGATGCACCGCCAGATGATGGAGCAGTTCGATTCGCTGATCAAGATGTCCGGCTCCGGCTCCGGCTCGTCGATGTTCCAGTTCGGCACGGGCGGCAACATGAAGACGCGGATGATCGTGAACGGCAAGGAGGTGGAGCCGCCAAAGCTCGTCGCGCGCGTCGCCGTCTCCACGAACGACGTGCAGATCGGCGAGCGCTTCGATTTCATCCTCTCCCTGGAGGTGCCCAAGTCGGTAAGCGTGGATTCCGTGGGCGCGTTCCGCCCGAGCGAGATGTTCGGCATGGTGTTCCTGGGCAACGGCGAGGGGCTGCCGGACGGCAAGAGCGACAACCCGTCCAACCGCGTCATCCGCGCCGCGTTCCCCGTGCGCTACGACGTGCCGTTCAAGGGCAGCATGACTTTCTCCGTCGGAGGCCAGTATTCCATTCGCCAGCGCGGCTTCCTCGGCGGCTTCTCCATGCCTTTCGAGGTCGTCTCCGAGCCTCTCCAGGTGGAGATCAAACCGCTGCCCTCCGAAAACAGGCCGGACGACTTCTCCGGCGCCATCGGCACAGGCTTCTCGCTGGTGCAGACAGCCGATCGCGTGAAAGTGGCGACGAACGACGTGGTCAGGGTGCGCTGCGAGCTGACTTACGACGGCTACATGCCGCCGGACGCCGTCGAAGGCGTCGTCGCCCGTCGCGCCGGCCGCCAGCTCGTGTGGGAGCGCTATTTCGTGGCGGTTGGCTCCGAGGTGGTGCCGCCGCAGACCCTCTCGTTCTACGACACCGCCACGCGCAAGTACAGCCGGGTGCGCAGCAAGCCGATACGCCTATCTTACGTGCCGGACGAAGACACAGAGGTCGAGGCCGTCGCCGTGGACGCCGCCGGAGATGGCGGCGGCAGGACCGTGGCGCTGCGCTTCGCGCCAAGCGAGGCCTCAACGATCGTCGAAAACGTCATACTGCGCGAGGGCGACGCGCCGCCCGCCGAGACCGAGCGCAGAGGGGAGTGGGTG
>CAMOIK010000167.1 GCA_946615875.1 uncultured Verrucomicrobiota bacterium
TAACCGTTGGGGAACCAGCGGTTGGATCACCTCCTTTCTAAGGAGCAGGCCCGCCGGAAGGCGCGGCCGATGGTGAAAGACCCGTCACACGAAAAAGCGTCCGATTGTGTCCCGCCCCCCCTCCGGCGAAAGCCGGGACGCCCCCTCAAGCGCGATTTCACCCACGCGAGGCGGCCGAAAGCCGCCTCGCCGCGTTTTGCCCCCGCCGCGCCGCGGCAAGGGCTTTGCCAACTGCCCGTTTTGCCGCTTGCGGCGATGCTCGGTCTATTTTGTGCGAGGGACCACCCAGGAGATCGAGCGGTTCTGCGGACGCAGGACGTCCTTTGCGACGGCCAGCACGTCGTCCGATGTGACGGCCCTTATGCCGTCTATCTGTTCTTGCGTGGATACGAGACGGTCGAATGTGAGAACGGTGGTGCCGTAGTAGAGCATCTTGGAAAGCACCTTCTCGTGCGAAAGCCTGAAGTTGCCGATCAGGAACTCCTTTGTCCGCTCCAGTTCGCTTCGCGAAACCTTTCGCGTGGCGACGCGTTCGATTTCGCGGTCGATTACGGCGAGAGCCTTCTCGGCCTTGGCTGGGTCCAGGCCCGCGCCGATGGTGAACATCCCGGCATCCGCGAAGAATTGCCAGCGCGACGAGATGTCGTAGCTCAGCCCGCGCTTTTCGCGAACCTGCTGGAAGAGGCGGCTGGACATTCCGCGCCCCATGATGGCGTCGAGGACGGTTGCGGCGTACTTGCGCTCGTCGCGTATCCCGAACGTCCTGTATCCTATGGCGAGCTGCGTCTGATTGACGTCCTTGTCTTCGCTGACATGCGCTTCAGGCGGTAGCGAGAAATCCACCGGCGCGGCCGAGAAAGGCCTGGCCTTGCGGTAGCCGCGCGGGAAGGCGTCGTCCAGGAGACGCAGGGCGCGGTCGGGCTCGAATGCGCCCGTGATCGCCAGCACGGTGTTGGACGGAAGGTAGTGCGATGCGATATAGCGGCGCATGTCGTCCGGCGTGAGCGGCGCGAGCGATTCGGCGGATCCGGCGATCGGGGCGCCGAGCGGGGAGCGCGGGAAGAGCGCCCTCTGGAGATTTTCCGCGGCCACCGAGTCTGGCTCGTCGCGATACATCCTGATTTCCTCGATGATGACGGAGCGTTCGCGGGCGAACTCTTCCTTGTCGATGGAGGCGTGCAGATACATGTCGGAGAGGATATCGACGGCCTCCGCGAGGTATTCGCTGGGAAGGTGGGCGAAGAAGCAGGTGGACTCCTCTCCGGTATAGGCGTTGAAGTTGCCGCCGCGCCCCTCTATGGCGCGTGTTATGTCGATGGGGCGACGCGTCGGAGTCCCCTTGAAGAGCATGTGCTCTATGAAGTGCGAGATGCCGGCGCGGTCGGCGTTTTCGTGGCGCGAACCCGAAGCGACGAAGATGCCGAAGGCGACGCTTTCCGCCTCGCACGGTGCGAGGACGGCGCGAACGCCGCTTTTCAGAGTGGTGAGCTGCATGGGAGACGAGTCCTGCTGGGCGGCCTGGATGGCTAGAGCGCGGCGATGTTCATTTCGTGCAGAGTTGTGCGGCCGTCGTATAGAGCCTTCCCGACGATGGCGGCGCAGAGGTTCTTGCGTTCCAGCGCCTTGAGGTTGGCGATGTCGTATGGCGACGACACTCCGCCGGAGGCGGTGATGCGGCAGGTTGGCGCGGCGTCGCAGATTGCGGCCATCTGGGTTAGGTTGGGGCCGCCGAGCATTCCGTCGGTGGCGGTGTCGGTGTAGATGATGGTGGCGACGCCGAGCTTGGCCACCGCTGCGGCGAGTTCGGTCGCGGAGACCTGGGTTGTGTTGACCCAGCCCTTGGTCTGCACGAACCCGTCGCGTGCGTCGATGCCCACGGCGATTCTGTCGCCGTGCAGTTCCACCGCCTTGGCCAGGAATTCCGGGTCTTCCAGCGCGGAGGAGCCGATTATGGCGCGCGCGGCGCCGGCCTCCAGCACCTCGGCTACGTCGGCTGGAGTCCGCAGGCCGCCGCCCACCTCCACCGGACCGCCGAACGCCTTGATTATTTCGCGGATCACGGTCGTGTGGCGAGGTTTGCCGTCGAACGCGCCGTCGAGATCGACGACGTGGAGTTCGCGTCCGCCTTGTTCGCGCCAGTCGCGCGCTTGCGCGGCCGGGTCGCTGCCGTATATCGTCATGTCGTCGGCGCGGCCCTGGCGCAGCCGCACGCATTTGCCGTCCTTAAGGTCTATCGCCGGCAGGATTGTCATAGGACTCCTTTCGACGAAGGGATGCCTGGCTCCGCAGGGTCGATGGCCTTTGCCATGCGCAGTGCGCGGGCGAACGACTTGAAGAGGCCTTCGCACACGTGATGCGCCTCGTCGCCGTAGATTTGGCGCAGGTGGATGTTCGCCCGCCCCTCCACGCTGACGGCGCGGAAGAACTCCTCCACGAGCTTGACCTCGAAATCCCGCACCATCATGTGTTTCATTGCGCACTGCATCACGAGGAACGGTCGTCCCCCGAGGTCGAGGGAGGTTTCGCAGAGCGCCTCGTCCATCGGTACGGAGGCGAAGCCGTAGCGTGTTATGCCGCGGCGGTCGCCGAGCGCCTTGTCCAGCGTCTGCCCGAAGACGAGACCGACATCCTCCACCGTGTGGTGGTAGTCCACGTCAAGGTCGCCGCGCGCCGTGACGCTCAGGTCGATAAGCGCGTGCTTCTTCAACAACTCGAGCATATGGTTGAAGAACCCGATGCCGGTGTCTATCTTCCCTTCGCCCGAACCGTCCAGGTTCAAGGTTAGTGCGATCTGCGTCTCGCGCGTTTTGCGTTCTGCCTCTGCCGTTCTCATGCCGCATATTATACCATATTTTCCGCGCATAGGGTTGCGATGGCCGAGAAGGGCAGTGGCAGGACGCGCCTTTCATGCCTTACGATCAGCAGCATTTCGACGTCTCCGGCAATCGCGCCGAACGTCGCGCCGCCGTCTTCGCCCTTGCCAGGCTCGTAAACGAAACGCACGGTCTCGCCTTCGGCGATCGCGAAGCTCAGCTCCTTCGCGCCGTCGGCCGCCGTGGCCGTGGCGAGCGGCGTTTCAGAATCGCCAGCATGGATTGCGAACGAGCCAGAACCTGTCACGCGGACGGGGCTCTTGAAGCGCACGGGCATCGTGTGGCCGTTGAGGGCTGTTGAGGACCACGGTGACGTTCTCGCCGTCCTCAACGTAGCAGAGGTCCG
Organism: uncultured Verrucomicrobiota bacterium; assembly: GCA_946615875.1. Taxonomy (GTDB): domain Bacteria; phylum Verrucomicrobiota; class Kiritimatiellia; order RFP12; family UBA1067; genus UBA1067. Next base: position 3,220 of record CAMOIK010000167.1, read on the forward strand.
TCGCCCCT
>CAMOIK010000168.1 GCA_946615875.1 uncultured Verrucomicrobiota bacterium
ACGTCTCGCAGGACGTGATCATCACGCAGGAGGACTGCAACACGGTGAACGGCATAGAGGTCGAGGCCATCATCGAGGGAGACGAGGTGAAGGTCTCGCTGGGCGACCGCGTGCTCGGCCGCACTGCGCTCTACGACGTGATGGCGCCCAAGTCCTCCGAGGTCATCGTGCGCGCCAACGAGATCATCGACGAGGAGGCGGCCGCGAAGATAAACTCGCTCGGGGTGGAGTCCATATGGATCCGCTCCGGCCTCACGTGCGACGCCGAGCACGGCATGTGCGCCAAGTGCTACGGGCGCGATCTTTCGACCGGCAGGCAGGTGGAGATCGGCACCGCCGTCGGCATCATCGCCGCGCAGTCCATCGGCGAGCCGGGCACCCAGCTCACGATGCGCACGTTCCACATCGGCGGCACGGCTTCCGCCACCGCCAAGGTTCCAGAGATCGTCCTCAAGTCCGACGGCGTCGCGCGCTACGTCGATGTCCGCAAGGTGCGCAACGACGAAGGCCAGGAGGTGGTGCTCAACAAGAACGGCACCCTTGAGATCACGGCGGCGGACGGCACCAAGGACACCTACCAGCTCCAGATGGGCACTACGCTCCTCGTGGAGGACGGCGACCGCGTGAAGAAGGGCCAGAAGGTCGCGGTCTGGGATCCGCACTCGGTCCCCGTCCTTTCCGAGTCCGCGGGCACGATTACGTTCGTCGATTTCGAGGAAGACGTCTCTGTCAAGACCGAGACCGACCGCGCGACCGGCGCCAAGACGCTCGTAGTGCTATCCGCCAGCGAGTCCAACCTGCACCCGCGCATCGACATCCGCGACGGCGACAAGCTTCTCGACTCCCACGACATTCCGACGGGCGCCATCGTCATGGTGCGCGACGGGCAGAAGTCGGCGCCTGGAATGCTGCTCGCCAAGACTCCCCGCGAGGCCGCCAAGACGCGCGACATCACCGGCGGCCTGCCGCGCGTGGCCGAGCTCTTCGAGGCGCGCCAGCCCAAGGACGCGGCGGAGATCGCGAAGATCGAAGGCGTCATCGAGTTCGGCCCGAACGTGCGCGGCAAGCGCTGCGTGAAGGTGGTCGATGAGGTGACTGGGCTCGTCGAGGAGCACCACATTCCGATGGGCAAGCAGATCGTCGTGTTCAAGGGCGACCGCGTGAAGAAGGGGCAGCAGCTGACGGAAGGCCCGATCATCCCGCAGGAGATCCTCGAGGTCTCCGGCCCGCAGGAGCTGGAGAAGTATCTGGTGAACGAAGTCCAGCAGGTTTACCGTCTGCAGGGCGTGGAGATCAACGACAAGCACATCGAGATCATAGTCCGGCAGATGCTGCGCAAGGTGCGCATCACGAACCCCGGCGACACCGACTTCCTCTGGGGCGAGCAGGTGACGCGCCAGACCTTCCTGAAGGTGAACGAGCAGATGATGGAGGAAGGCCGCCGCCCGGCGGAGGCGCAGCCCGCGCTGCTCGGCATCACCAAGGCCGCGCTCGAGACGGACTCGTTCATCTCCGCCGCGTCCTTCCAGGATACCACGCGCGTGCTGACCGAGGCCGCCACGATGGGCAGGGTCGACGAGCTGCGCGGCTTCAAGGAGAACGTCATACTCGGCCACCTCATCCCCGGCGGCACGGGCTTCCCGCTCCACCGCTACCTCAAGCTGGTCCCGCTGTGCGAGACCATTTCCGACGCGGAGATGGAGAAGCTGCGCGAAGAGCAGCGCAAGCGCCACGAGGAGCTCTACGGCATACCCACCAAGGGCTCGATACCCGGCGAGGAGGGGGACGACGACGAGGACGCTCTGCCGGAGCCGATACTCCTGGCGGACACGGGCGACAGCTCCGTCGATGGCGGCGACATGCTGACGTCGGACGACATGGGGCTCGACTTCGCGCCCGCCGGCGAGCAGTCCGACGACGGCACGATCGACCTCATATAAAGGGTCGCGGTCTGCGGTTTGCGGTTTGCAGTATTGCCGCGGACCGCAGACCGCAGTCTTTCATGAAGACTTCGCTGTTCTGGTATCCTCTGCCGGAGAGGCTGATTGCGCAGCATCCGGCCGAGCAGAGGGGCACGGAGAAGATGATGGTGCTCCATCGCGCCACCGGTGTGCTGGAGCACCGCCACATCGCGGACATCGTGGAATACATCGGGCCGGACGACCTGCTGGTCGTGAACGACACGAAGGTGTTCCCCGCGCGTCTCGTCGGCGAGTGGCCCGATACGCACGGCCAGGTGGAAGTCCTTCTCGTCGCGCCGCTCCCGGAGTCCGCCGACTGGCGGTGCATAGTCGGCTCTGGCCGCAAGTGCCGAGAAGGGCAGACGGCGCAGTTTGGCCCGCACGGCGAGCTTCGGGCGACGCTGGTGAAGCCGCTGGAGGGGATCGGCATGTGGCGCGTGTCGTTCGACTGCGAGCGCCCGTTGATGGACTTGCTGGACGAGTTCGGCCACACGCCCGTGCCGCCCTACGTCAAGCGCGAGGGGACGGCGGAGGAAGAGGCGGCCGACCGAGAGCGCTACCAGACGATCTACGCGAAGCACGTCGGTTCCGTGGCGGCGCCCACCGCCGGCCTGCACTTCACGCCGGAAATATTCGCCGCGCTGGACGCGAAGGGCGTGCGGCGCGTCGCCGTCACCCTCCACGTGGGGCCGGGCACGTTCAGGCCCGTAAAGGCGGAGAATATCGAAGACCACCACATGGACTTTGAGGCGTTCACCATTCCGCCCGAGACGGCGGACGCCATCAACGCCTGCAAGGCGAGGGGCGGCCGCGTGTTCTGCTGCGGATCGACGACAGTGCGGACGCTCGAGACCGTCGCCGCCGCCGTCGCCGCGCGAAAGGCGGGGCGGCCCGGGGCGGAAGACGCGAAATCCCCGGCGGAGATCGTGGTTCCCGGCAGCGGCGCGAGCGACATATTCATCTACCCGCCGTTCGACTTCAAGGTTACGGACTGCATGCTGACGAACTTCCATCTGCCGCAATCGACGCTGCTGATGATGATTTCCGCGCTTGCCGGGCGCCAGCGCGTCCTCTGCGCCTACGCGATGGCCGTGCGCGCGAACTACCGCTTCTTCTCCTACGGCGACTGCATGCTGATCGTCTGACGCCGCCG
>CAMOIK010000169.1 GCA_946615875.1 uncultured Verrucomicrobiota bacterium
CCATCGCCCGGCAGACGTCTTCCGATGCCGGGGCGGTTCATGCGCCGACAGCGCGCAGACGGATCGCGGCGGCGAATGCTTCGCCCACCGTCGATAGCGGAGCTCCGGCGCGCCGGACGAGACCGACGCGGATGCGGTCGTCGATCTGCAGCGGGACTGCCACGACCTCCTTGGCGTACATCTTGCTGGCCGCGCCGGACGAGACGGTGTAGCCGTCCAGCCCCAAGATGAGCTTGGTCATCGTCGCCCGGTCGCGCACGCGGATGTTCTTCTTGCGGTCGATGGCCGGCATTACCTCCTCCGCGAAATAGAGCGCGTTCTCCACGCCCTGTTCGTATGAGAGGTAAGGGTAGGCGTCCAGTTCGTCGGGGGCGATGGACTTCCGCTTCGCGAGCGGATGGTTCCTGCCTAGAAAGACGTGCGGCTCCGCCGAGAACAACTCTTCGAACTCGAGGTCTTCCTTGCGCAGTATCTTCGAGATCGCGCGCTCGTTCCGCCGGGACAAGTAGAGAACGCCGATCTCGCTGCGGTGCCGCGCCACGTCGTCGATGATTTCGCTCGTGACGGTCTCGCGCAGCGTGAAGTCGTAGGACTGCGAGTCGTTGGCGCGCACGATCTCCATGAACGCCTCCACCGCGAAGGCGTAGTGCTGGCACGACACCGCGAACTGCGCCCGCCGCACCGCCTTGCCGGTGTATTTTTCCGTTATCCTTGAGGCGTCGTCGAGGATTTGCCGCGCCGACGCGAGGAACTCCTCGCCCTCCCGCGTGACGGAAACTCCGCGCGCCGTGCGCGTGAATATGGCCGTGCGCAGCTCTTCCTCTAGCGCGCGTATAGATTCCGTCAGAGTGGGTTGCGTGGCGAAAACCCGCCTCGCCGCCTCGCTTATGCTGCCGTATGCCGCCACGGCATCGGCGTATTTCAATTGCTGGAGCGTCATGGTGTTTGTCTCATATGGCCGTAAAAACTGCTGGCCGATGCGCGAGTTCCGGATGCCAGGTGAAAGCGGTGATGCCGCGCCATCTGACGGCGGTCGGCGCGCCGTCGAAGGTAGAGAGCACTTCCACTCCGGGCGCCACTGCGGTGATCGCCGGAGCGCGTATGAACGTCATCGGAACGCCTGGCCGCCCGTCGAAGACGCCCTGCGTGGCAAAGCTGCCGAGCTGCCTGCCGTAGGCGTTGCGCTTGACGGTCACGGGCAGGCTTCCGAACCACACGGTGCCGTCGCCCTCGATGTTCTCCGCGAGGAGGATCAATCCTGCGCAGACGGCGAACACTGGAAGCCCATCTTCGATGCGAGCCTTGAGAGGCGCGAAAAGTCCGAGGTCGGCCAACAGCTTGCCCTGCACTGTCGATTCGCCGCCAGGCAGGGCGAGCAAGTCGAGGCCGCGTTCGAGATCCGGCGGCTGCCGTATCTCGAACGCCTCGGCGCCCTGCGCGCGCCAGAACGCCTTCATCTCGGCGAACGCGCCTTGAACCGCCAGCACCCCGACTTTCATTTCCCTCGCTCTTCCATTATGGTCTCTATCTCGTCCGAGTTGATTCCCACCATCGCAGGACCGAGGTTTTCCGAGAGCTTCGCGAGCAGCTTGGCGTCCTGCCAGTTGGTGACGGCCTGGACGATTGCCGCAGCGCGCTTCGCAGGGTCGCCGCTCTTGAAGATGCCAGACCCCACAAACACGCCCTCGGCGCCGAGCTCCATCATGAGCGCCGCGTCGGCGGGCGTCGCGACGCCGCCGGCCGCGAAGTTGACTACGGGCAGTCTGCCGTTGTCGTGGACGAACTTCACGAGTTCTAACGGCGCGGCAAGCTCCTTCGCCGCTTCGTAAAGCTCGTCCTCGCGCAGAGAGGCGACGCGGCGTATCTCGCTCTGCATCTTGCGCATGTGCCTCACGGCCTGCACCACGTCTCCCGTCCCAGGTTCACCCTTCGTGCGTATCATCGTCGCGCCCTCGCCAATGCGCCGCAGCGCTTCGCCGAGGTCGCGCGCGCCGCATACGAAAGGCACGGCGAACTTCGTCTTGTCGATGTGGCGCGTGTCGTCGGCGGGGGAAAGGACCTCCGACTCGTCGATGTAGTCGATCTCTATCGCCTCCAGTATCCTGGCCTCGGCGATGTGGCCGATGCGGCACTTCGCCATGACGGGGATCGAGACGGCGGCCTGGATGCCCTTGATCATCGCCGGGTCGCTCATGCGCGAGACGCCGCCCGCCGCGCGTATGTCGGCCGGTATGCGCTCGAGCGCCATGACCGCGCACGCGCCCGCGGCCTCGGCTATCTTCGCCTGCTCGGGCGTCGTCACATCCATTATGACTCCACCCTTCAGCATCTGCGCCAGGTTGCGGTTGAGTTCCTGTCGGTCTTCCATTTTGTTTTCTCCTTTCAGATTCTGTTGTCCCATGTCTTGAAAACCGCCTCCTGTCCGTTTGCGCGGATGGCGGCGAACACCTCGGCCGGGGAGCGGGCGTCGGCAAGTGTGAACTGGGCGGTCTCGGTCTTGCGCGCCGAGGCGTAGCCGCCCGGCGTGACGCGCGAGCCCGCGCTCATGTTGTCCGCCGCGGTGAGAACGATCCTGTCGCGGAAGTCCGGAGACTCGCGCGTCGAGACAGTCATGCAGCACTGCGGGAAGACTATGCGGAAGGCGAGCATCATCTGCTCGAGGTCGGCGTCGTCCACTTCGCACGGCGGCACGAAGCCGCCGTCGACACGGCATATTCGAGGAAAGGCGAACTGTATCTTCGCCTCGTAGCATTCGCGCATGAGGTGGAGCGCGTGCGCGGCGAGACTGGCGGCCTCCCTGCGCCACGGGCCCAGCCCGAGCAGGAACGCGCATCCGAGAACGCGGAAGCCTGCGCGCCCCGCGCGAAGCTGCGTGCCGAGCCGCCAGTCGTAGTCGGCCTTCGGGCCGGAGGGGTGCATCTCGCGGTAGAGCGTGCGGTCGTATGTCTCCTGGAAGCACGTGAGCCCCTCGTAGCCGGCGGCGAAAAGCTCCCTGTAGGCGTCTTCCGTCTGCGGTGCGACCTCAAGCGCGAGATATGAGAATAGCGGTTTGA
>CAMOIK010000170.1 GCA_946615875.1 uncultured Verrucomicrobiota bacterium
ATGACCAGAAGGGATTTTCTGAAGGCGCTGGGCGCGTTCGGCGCATACGGCGCGTTCGCGGGGAACCGTTTCACGCTCATGGCGGCGGGGCTGAAGGACAGCGCGGCGCCGAAGCTTAAATTCGGCGTCCTCTCCGACATACACGTCAAATACACAGGCAAGGACAGCATGACGTTCAAGCACACGCTCGAATGGTTCAGGGCCCAGGGCGTGGATGCAGTGGTCATCGCCGGCGACATGGCCGACAACGGGCTCGACGAACACCTGATGGCCGTGTCGGAAGCGTGGTATTCCGTGTTCCCGAACGACAAGCATCCAGACGGCCGCGCGGTGGAAAAGGTGTTCGTGACCGGCAACCACGACTGGCTTGGCTGGACCTACGGACGCTTTGCCGAAAAGAAATATCCCGACAAGGCCGAGCGCGACAGGCACGTCCTCCAGGCGGACATGGCGGGATGGTGGGAGAAGGCGTTCCACGAGCCGTATTCGCCGATCTATTCAAAGACGATAAAAGGCTTCACGTTCATCGGCTCGCACTGGGACGGCGCGCAGGCCGGCCGATCCACCACAGGCGCGGCATTCGGGCTTGTCGAGCGGTTCATGGCGCAGAACGGGAAGAAGCTCGACCCGGCGCTGCCGTTCTTCTACGTGCAGCATCCGCATCTCAAAGACACGTGCTACGGCCCGTGGGCGTGGGGGCGCGACGCGGGCATCGCGACGAAGACTCTCTCGGCGTTCCCGAACGCGATCGCATTCTCCGGCCATTCGCACTATTCGCTCACCGACGAGCGCACGATCTGGCAGGGCGCGTTCACGTCGGTCGGCACGGGGTCGCTTCGCTACACGGGCACGCCATACAGCGAAATCGCGCCCGAGGGCTACGAAAACACCAAGGCCGCATGGAAGGACGCGTGGCGCATCGACGCCGCGAAGACGAGGATGAAAATCAGCACCGGCGACTGCCGCCAAGGGATGCTCTGGAGCGTGTACGACGATTGCATCACGGTGCGGCGACGCGAATTCGTGTCTGATCTCGACCTCGGTCCGGACTGGGTGCTGCCGCTTGGCTCCTCGGAGCCGCGCCCGTTCGCGTTCGCCGAGCGCGCGAAGAAGCTAGGCGTCCCGGAATTTCCCCAAGGCGCGGAGCTTTCCGTCGTCGCAACGAGCGTGAAGATCCGAGGCGGCAAGTCCCGAGGAGGGAAGGAAACCATCCCCGCAGACGCGAAACCGGGCTTCAAAGTCATTGCGCCGCCCGTCGTCGCCGATCCGGCCTCGCGGCTCTACGCGCTCAAGTTCACCGCCGCGACGGCGGACGGCAAACGCGTGGAAAAGCGCGTGCTGGCGGAAGGCTTCAACCATTCCATCAAGCATAAGAAAGCGGCGTCGAAGCAGTGGTGCTATTTTCGCGCCGACGAGCTCGGCGGCGGCACGATACGCTTCTCCGCAACGCCGATGAACTGCTTCGGCGCCTGCGGAAAGCCGTTGGCGCGAGAGCAAAAGGCTTGAGCCCCAGACGCAATCGGACAGCGCCGCCGCACAAGCGGCGGCGCTTCCTTTATCTGCGCGGCGATTCCGTCCGCGCCATCCATCTGGCGGTATCCGTCTCTTCCGGCGCGTCGGCGGGCGAGAGGATTTCGCGGACGAGGCGTTCGTCGGCGAGATACAGCCTGAACGAAGGCTGCGCGGCGGCGGAGCCGGCGCGCGCTTTCAGTTCAAGCGAGTCTGCGCGGCACGGGGCGGGGAGGAGGCGGATGCGCTTGGCGCCGACAGCCCTTCCGCACAGCACCGGTTCGCCGTCCGCGAGCAGTTCCCATCCGTCCACGTTCTCGCCGCGCGAGACGTCTTCGCGCAGCACGACCACGTTGAAGGGTCCGCCGTCGCGGGTCGTTTCGCGCTCGAAGAGGGCGCGGAGGAGGCGGCCGAAGCCGGCGAGGGCGGCGACGTCGGCATCGTCGAGGCGGCCGTCGCGGTTTGGCGCGAGTCCAATGTTCATGGTGCCGCCGTTGCCAACGCTGGCGAGGTAGAGGCGGAGGAGCTGCGCGGGGGTTTTCGTGGTGCCCGCCTCGCTCTCGTGCCAGAACCAGCCCTTGCGCAACGGGAAATCGGCCTCGCAGGCCTGGAAGCGGTCGCCGTCCGGCGAGCCGCGGTTCATCATGGCGCGCGCGGCGGCGGCGTCCATGCCATGGGTGTCGCGGCAGGTGGCGCGGGAATCCGGGTCGAGAATGCCGCGCTCGTTGCCCGGCCAGCGGAAGTCCGCGTCTTGTCCGCCGCCGAAGATGGTGATGCGCGGCTGCAGGGTCCGCGCCATGTGCGCGAGTTCGCCGAACCTGTAGTAGTCGCTGCCGATGCCGCGCCGCTCCTTCGCGCCGCCATACCAGCCGTCGCCGCCGTTCGCGCCGTCGAACCACATCTCGAAGACGGCGCCGTAGGAGCCGTCCAGCAGTTCGCGCGTCTGCTCGCGGTATTTTCCGACGTATGCGTCGGCGGCGTAGTCGGCGTCGTGCCTGTCCCACGGCGAGACGTATATGCCGAACTCCAATCCGGCTGCGCGGCAGGCCGTCTCCATCTCTTTGACGTAGTCGCCCTTTCCGCCGCGAAACGGCGAGCGGGCGATGTTGTAGTCCGTGGTCTTCGTCGGCCACAGGCAGAAGCCGTCGTGGTGCTTGGCCACCACCACCAGTCCGCCGATGCCGGCCGCCTTCGCCGCGCCGACGATCTGCGCGGCGTCGAAAGCGGACGGGGCGAGGAGCGCGGGGTCGGCGTCGCCGTAGCCCCACTCCCTGTCCGTGTAGGTGTTCAGCCCCCAGTGGACGATGCCAATCACGTCGGGTCCATGCTCCAGACGCTCCAGCAGCGCCTTGCGCGGCGCGGGCCGCGCCG
>CAMOIK010000171.1 GCA_946615875.1 uncultured Verrucomicrobiota bacterium
ATGTATAGTAGTTCACGTCGCCGCTCACGAGGTCCGCCGCGAGATACTGCGGCGGGTCGTCCGTGTTCCACGCCACGACTTTCGCCGTCACAATGCCTGCGCCGAACTTCTGGTTGGGCCACGACTTGTCGGGATGCCATGTGATGGTGCGCGAACCGGGCTGGACGACCTTGTTCACATCGCCTTCCAGCGCCCAGACGTTATGCTGCCCTATGGATACTCCGTTCGTGAGCACGTCGAGCGTGATGATCGCCGGCGCGTCCGAAAGCGTGTACGTCACGGTGACGGCGCGCGAAGAGGCGCCCTGCGAAATCGTGACTTCGCCTACGGACGGGACCGCCGCGTCTGCCACGGCGCCGAGCGTCGCCGCGACGGCAAGGATTGAAACAATAGTACGGTGCTTCATGCTGCTTTCCTTTCGTCAAATGGTTTTTGTCGCCGTCGCGCGATCAGCGGATTATCAGGAAAAGGCCTTTCGCGACGTCGGAGCGGAACTTCTCTAGCGCGTCCCTGCCCAACTTCTCGAGGAACACGAACGAATTGAACTTCGCAAGCGGCGTGACGGCCGCCGCCGCGTCGTGCGCGAACGAGTCGAAAGACGCGAGCGCGGTTTCGGACGCCGATGACGCGACACCTTCGGCATGCGTGACGGGCATCGCCATGGCGAGCGCCGCAGCGCTCGCGAAAAGAACCTTTTTCATGCAGTTTCCTCCATGTTTTGCTTTCCTTGCCCAGATTACGCGACAGATTATAACACAAATCCGTCCGGCGAACATCCTTTTTACCGCACAGACTTTTCCTTTATTTCGCACACGCGCGGTGCGACTTGTGGTATAATACGTCTCGTCATGGGTAGATATGAGGGCACATCGGAAGGCGCGGCGTGGCGCGTGGCGTTTCTCGGCAACATGGACCACAAGTCAATGCGGGAGCATTATGCCGGCGCGCTGCGTTTCGCGGCGGAGTCCAGGCGATATGAAATAAAGGTTCTCGACCCGCATGCATGCAGCGAAGACGTGGCGCGCCAGCTGCTCGACCTCCGCCGGCCCGACGCAATGATCGTCTGCAACCCGTTCCAGTCGTTCGCCGCAAAGGAGTTTCCGCGTCTAATGCCGAAGATCCCCGTAGTGGTGCTCAACCAACTGTTCCCTGCTGATAGACGGCGCGGCGGGAGATGCGACGCGAGGGTGATACCAAACGAGGAGCTTCTCGTAGGCAGGGTCGCGGGTCATTTCGTGTCGCGCGGCTTTGCAAACTTCGCCTATCTCGGCATGGACGGGTATCCGCGCAGCAAATTGCGCGAGAAAATCTTCCAGCGAGCGTTGAAGGAGGCCGGGTTTCGGGCGGACGTATTTCGCATTCCTTGGGCAAACGGCTACGACGACGCTTCGCGCGACGGCGAGATGCGGTTATGGCTTGCGAGCCTTCCCAAGCCGTGCGCGATGCTGATTTACTGGGACTACCTGTCGCAGAAGGCGCTGGCGCTGTGCCGCAAACTCGATATAGCGGTGCCAGAACAGCTGTCGATCATCAGCGTCGACAACGTCGAGGAGATATGCGAAACCACTGTTCCCGCCCTCTCCAGCATCGAGCCTGACTTCCGTGCGGGAGGATATCAGGCGATGAAATGCATCGACAAGCTTATGCGCGGCGAGCGGCGAACGCCGTCGCCGCCGCCTGTATTCCGCTATGGAGTAAGGAGGTTTGTCGAGCGAACAAGCTCGCAGGACGTGCGCGGAGCCGCGCGGATCGTAGTCGCCGCGCAGGGCTACATACGCCTTCACGCGACCGAAGGCCTGTGCTCGCAAGAGGTCGCGCGCACGTTGAACATATCGCAGAGGCTTCTCGAAGGCCATTTCTCGACCGTCCTCGGCCGCACGCCGCACGAGGAAATACAGCTCACGCGGCTTGCAAAAGTAAAGGAGCTTCTGCAGACGACCAATCTGCCGCTCGAAATCGTGGCAGAGCGCGCTGGCTACTCGACGCTCCATCACCTGCAGAATCTCTTCAAGGCGCGTTTCGGCGTATCGCTGCGCACATGGCGCGCTACCTGGCGCGAGCGGTGCTGATGGAGCCTCCGCCTGGATCCGTGCGCCGCACAGCGACGGTCTAGACGCCGCCGGGCTCTCCGGGCCGCCGTTCGCGGAGATGGAAGCCTTGGAGTATCGACAATCTAAGCGCCAGCGCTTCCGTCCTGTCTAGCCGTTCAAGCATTTCAGCGTCTATTTCCCGTGAAATGCGCTGCGGCGATGCAGCGGACGAAGCGGGCGGGCGCTTTGTCGCTGCGGCCGTGTTTGCGTTTCGCGATATTGCGGCGCTCTCCGCATCCCACCAAAGGACGAGCCCGTATGGCATGACGCAACGGATTGCGCCGCTCCAGCCGCTGTCGATCTTGTCGCCTCCTATGCGCATGCCGTACGCGAGACGGACAAATTTCTTCATCCGTCCATATGGCATAAAATACTTCAGGAGTCGGCGGTCGGAATCGACGCGCACGCTCAGCGCCGCCGTAAACGCATATGGCAGAATGGCCAGGAGAAACCCCGCCGCGCCTCCCCATGGCGACGGCTTCACCGAGATTCCATATCGCCTGGCGAGCCATATGCGCATGGCGAAGGCAGGCGGCAGCAGTTTCAGCATCCTCCGCAGTGTTTTCATTCTGCGCCCTCCTTCCCGTC
>CAMOIK010000172.1 GCA_946615875.1 uncultured Verrucomicrobiota bacterium
AAGCGCGCCGAGGACCTCTTCTGGCGCTGCACGTGGCGCCTCACGCACAAGAAGGAGTCGTTCGTCGAAATCGCGCGCCTCGCCGCGCTCAAGGGCGATTGGGCGGAGGCGCTCGCGCGCATGGACGACGCGCTGGCTCTCGGCCAGGACGAGGCGAAGCTCTGGACTTTGAAGGGCGTCTTCCTGCGCCGCCTCGGCGACGCGGCCGGGGCCGAAGCGGCCTTCGCGCGCGCCGTCGAATGCGATCCGCTCGAATTCTGGGCCGTGGCGGAGCGCGACGGAATAGACGCCGCGCTGCGCAATCGCGGGCTCAAAGCGCAGCAGCTGCTCGAATGCGTCAGCGACTGCTGGGGCATCGGCCTCTACGACAGGGTGGCGGAGATGTGCGACGCCGCGCTCGCAAGGGCCGCCGCCGAGAAGCCCTACGAGACCGAGGGCGCGCTGCCGCTGAAAGAGACCATCGCCGCCTGCGACAGCCTCAGAAACCCGCTCTTCGGCTACTTCAAGGCCGCCGCGCTCGTCAAGACCGGCCGCGACGCGACCGCCGCGCTGGAGGCGGCGAACGCGATGCCCACCGACTACTGCTTCCCCAACCGCCTGGAGGAGGAAGAGGCGCTGAAGATCGCCGCCGCCGCCGCGCCCGGCCTCGCCAACACCTGGTATTACCTGGGCTGCGACGAATGGAACCACGACCGCAAGGAAGCCGCGCTCGACGACTGGCGCAAGTGCATAGCGCTCGCTCCGCGCCACGCGCTGGCGCTCAGGTGCATGGGCTTCGGCCTCTCCCATCCGGGGACGTATTTCACGAACACCGGCGTGCCGTCGGGCGTGCCCAGCCGCGAGGCGTTCGACTACTACCTGAAGTCGCTGGAGGCCGACCCGGGCAGCTTCCGCGCGCTGGACGAGGCGGGCAAGCTCGCAGAGAAACTCGGCCTCCCGGCGCAGGAAAGGCTGGCGCTCATGGAAAAATACCGCTCGACGGTCGATAAATACGACCCGTGCATCCTGCGCCTGGCCTATACCTGCAACGCCGCGGGACGCTACGCCGAGGCGCACGAGATACTCACCACCCGCCGCTTCCACGTCTGGGAAGGCGCGGACGGGCTGCTCGCGCCGTTCGTGGAGGCGTGCATCGGCCTGGGCAAGGCCGCGATGGAGCGCGGCGACTACCGCGAGGCGCTGCGCTACTTCGAGGAATCCACCACCTACCCGGAGAACCTCCAGGCCGGAAGGCCGGGCGACGCGGGCACGGAGCCGAAAAGCCGCTATTTCATGGCGCAGTGCAAGAAGGCGCTCGGCGACGAGGCCGGCTGCCGCGAAGAGCTGGAGAAGTCCCTCAAAGGCTGGATCCACGCCGGAGAAATGGACTACTGGCGCATCCTCGCGCTGCGCGAACTCGGCCGCGACGCCGAATGCGCCCCTCTCGTCGCGGAGCTGCGCCAGGCCATACGCGAGCTGGAGGCGCCGCCGCCGGAGATCATAAACGCCTACGCCAAGTTCGCCGGCGACAACTCCGCGATGGAGCGCGCGGCCAAGGCCCGGGAGAAGGCGGGTGCGCTTCGCGCCCTCCTGAAGGAGGTGGAATGAGGGCGGTCGCGGCAGTCGCGGCGTGCTTCGCGGCGGCGGCGGCGACCGCCGCGCCGCGCTTGGCGTTCCAGGCCTACGCCGTCAGGGACCTGTGCGAACGCGACTTCGCCGCCACTCTGAAGGCGGCCAGGGCGATGGGCTACGAGGGCGTGGAGACGGGGCGGCTCTTCGGCCTGGACGCCAAGGGCCTGAAGAAGGCCTGCGACGAAGCGGGGCTGGAGCTGATCGCCCTCCAGCTCTACCCGCACAACCTCGTGGAACCGCAGCTCGCCGAGACCATCCGCTTCTGCCGCGACTGCGGCTGCGGGCGCATCAACGTGGCGTGGTTCAAGGGCAGCTCCGCCAATCCAAACGACTGGCAGCTGCTCATCAACGTCCTCAACCACGCCGCGGAGGAGTGCGCGAAGCACGGCATCGCCGTGGCATACCACAACCACGACCACGAGTTCCGCGAGAAGATCGGCGCGCGCAACATCTGGGACTGGCTGTGGGACGGCGACGGCCGGGGAGTCCAGCGCCAGACCGCGCCGACCCCGCGCTTCTCGCCGCTCGTCCTTCAGGAAATCGACTGCGGCAACTGCGTGCTCGGCGGCGGCGACCCCGTCGCATGCATCGCCGCGCACCCTCGCCGCAATCCAACGGTCCACATAATGCCGGCTATCGCAGACACGGCCGGTCTGAAGCCGGGCCAGTGCGGCGTGGGCTCGCAGCGCGACATGGCCGACTGGCAGCGCATCGTCCCGGCCCTTGCGGCAGACGGCGTCGAATGGCTGGTCGTCAAGCCCACCGTCTTCCCGGGCTCTCTCGCCGATCTGGAAGCAAGCATTGACTGCCTTCGCAAACTTTGACATCTCGACCTCAAACCCGCATCGCAATAGCCGAAAGGAGAAATACCATGAAAAAGAATCCCCCCACCACCCCCCGCATTGCGGCGCCACTCGCCGCTTTCGCCGCGCTGGCGCTGGCCTCGCCGCTGTGCGCCGACACACTGCTCTGGTATCGCTTTGACGGCGAC